>JBATIN010000288.1:0-4913 GCA_049667765.1 Flavobacteriaceae bacterium | reverse complement strand
CCGCAACTTTTGAGTGTTGGCCAAGATACGCCGACGTAACCCGACCCGATGCGCAACAGTTCGAAGGGTGGCCGATTACGGTTTCGATCGAGTAATTATGGCCCGAGGAACTATAAACCTAAACATTAATGTAGCTACGGCAAGGGCATAAAACACAAAGACCTGACGCCTGTATGAACCGAATCGAAACAAACCATATTACCTTTTCGGTTTAATCTTGGATGAAGATCACATGCCCAATGATGCTCTGGAATCGATTGATATTTTTTTGGGAAATTTAGACTTGCCAGGTACAGTATTTTGTTTTCATTCATGTTCACTTTAAAAAGATGCGCCATACGAAACATATCAAGGTAACTGATTGTGGCAAATCAACTTTCCGAATTAATCCAATTTATGAAACCTAGTGTAGTTCCTTTCTAAATAAAGTTATATATTATAGAATTTAATAACATATTCAATTTTTCTATTTTTACAAGTATATGCGCGCTTTGGGTGCCCTTAAAATAATGTTTGTCAACATGACATCCGTCATAAAATGAGCTAAAACCTATACGTAGTTTTACGGAACTAATCAAGATTGTTAATAATGGACAACATATCTACCTTACTTGTACCTTTTGATTTTTCTAAAGCATCAAAGATCGCGTTGGATTACGTCGTGGAATTTGTTGGGGATGACGAAAACTCTGAAATTCTTTTGGCTTATGTGACCAATGATATAAACATGAACATGCTCAAGGAAGCCTTTGAAATAGAACAGCAGAAATATAAGAAAAAACTTAAAAGGCCCATGAAATGGGTTACGGCTTGGGGCTCACTTACAGATGCTTTGTTAAAAATACAAGAAACCAGAAATATTAACCTAGTAGTTATGGGCACCTCAGGGAAATACGAGAAAAGCCAAACGGGCACTTCCAATACTTCCAAATTTGTTTCTGCCGCTAACTGCCCTGTTTTGGTAGTGCCACAACATGTAAATGAGTTCAAAATCAAGAACATAGCTCTTGTACTTGGCAAGGAAGAAATCGATGATCGACTTGCCTTGGAGACACTATTGGATGTGTCTAGAAAATTCAATGCAAAAGTACATGTGTTGACCATAGAGAACACTTCTGAAATGTATGGTTATTCAGAGACCGACAAAAAAAATGAAAACTTGTTGGAATACTATTTAGAACATTTTTATTCAGAGCATACCTTTATGGAAAATCCTGATGTAGTAAAAGGTATATTATCGCATGCTACGGAGAAGGAGATGGATATGATCGCGATACTCCCCAGAAACCACGCCAAAAAAAGCGACCCATCTGAAGGCCGTCTTACCGAGATACTTACCTTAAAGTCTAAAATTCCAATTTTAGCTTTGTCGTAACCAGGTAACGCAATTTTTTACTTATTTAAATCTAACTTTTCGGCAAAGTAGTCACAGAAATCTTTCATGGTGGCGGTCATCTTTTCATCTTGAGTAGCTTTTAAAAAGGTATCGGACAAGGAGACTAGAGTTTGATGAAAGAAAAGCTTCATTTCATCTACCGGCATATCTTTGGTCCATAGGTCTATTTTCAACGATTCTTGGTTCTTACTATCCCAAACTGATAGCAGCATGGCCTTTGCCTCTTCATTATCAACACCACCATCTTGGGCCGACCAGGTAAGTTTTTCGGGCACACGGTTTACGTCTAGTGCTACTTTTAAGGTAATTTCTGAAGTATGTAGGGCTGCCATTAGGTTCTGGGTTTATAATTGCTTTTTTTAAATATTTCGTCAGCGGGAAGGTTAAAAAGTTGTTGAAGGGTTACTTGATTCTTATCCATGAAGGCCCTTACGATCTGCCAACCGATAAAACGACCTATGCTACCCGGCGATTCATTATCGAGTTCAAGGCCGAACTTTGAAAAAGGCGCCGCCTCCAAGAACCGTGTATTCAACTTACTATCGGTACTATACAAATATTCTTGTTCAACAAAATTTCGCCATATAGGCTCTTCATTCGCTTCGGCCCATGCCCAATCATTATCAGCATATTCGATTTTTTCGGCATCGGAAGCATCGGGCATCAATTTATCTTTTAAATAAAGTATTTTTCCATAATACATCATCTGTTCTAAAAAAGTTCTGTTTTGGGGTTTGGGCACCACGGTTTTAGCAAATTCTCCGGCCACGTTACTAATGAGATACTTAATGTCCAATCCGTTAGCGATATACTTTTGAAATCCTACATAAAACTTATGATCCGGTCCTAAATAGTTATCAAGACCTATCAAAAGTAACGTGTCGGCTAAAATTACCCTGTTTGCATAGTCGACTTCAGAGGTGAGCGTAACCACTGCTGGTATGCTTGCTTTAGGAAAATAATATTTAATGTGTTTGAACAATTTTTCAAGATCTTCCCTTTCCTTTTCAAAATCGGGAAAAGCCTTCTTAACTTCCGCAAAAAGTTCCATCTGAATAGTATCTTGAAGCTTTGCGGCCCATACACTATCTGAATATTGGGGAGGAAAAAGATAGGGATATTTATTTTTCAATGCGGGTATATCCTCCGGTTTAGCTTTCCCAACGGCCTGATCGAACCGTAAGACAGTAAGTTGCAAGGGTATTTTAGCAATCTCTTCCCCAACTTTATCCTTATCACTACAAGAAAAACAGAATACAAAAACTGATAAAATCACAAAAATTCGCTTTTTCATATAAACTATATTCCTTTATGCTTTAATATTACTTGGTTACCCTTTATTTTTATCCGACAAAGTTAAACGTTATAAAATAATTAGCCTACCATGCAAACAGAAAAGGTAATAGACCATATTGTAAACTGGTTAAAAGATTATGCCCTAAAAGCCAATATTAAAGGATTTACCATCGGTATTTCGGGTGGAATAGATTCGGCCTTGACCTCAACCCTATGCGCCAAGACTGGCCTCGACCTTCTATGCCTTGAAATGCCAATACACCAGGCCGAGAATCAAGTCGGCAGGGCTTCGAGACATATAGAATGGCTTCAAGCCGAATATAAAACGGTAAAAAGACAGTCCGTTAACCTTACTCCTGTATTTGATAGTTTGATCGCCGCGCTTCCAAAAGTTGAAAATGAAGAAGACCGATTTATGTCTTTGGCCAATACTAGAGCCAGACTTCGAATGACAACTTTGTATTACTTTGCCGCCCTTGAAAAGTATCTTGTTGTAGGTACGGGAAATAAAGTAGAAGATTTTGGTGTAGGATTTTACACCAAATATGGTGACGGTGGTGTAGACCTTAGCCCAATTGCCGACCTGTTAAAAACCGAGGTCTATGCCTTGGCCAAACAGCTTGGAATTAATGAAGAAATCATTCGTGCAGCACCCACTGATGGTCTTTGGGGTGACGACCGAACGGACGAAGACCAAATCGGCGCCTCATACCCAGAACTCGAATGGGCAATGCAGATGGCAGAGAACAACAGCCAAGCTGACGACTTTACGGATAGGAAAAAAGAAGTGTTCAAAATTTATAAAAAATTGAATTCGGCCAACAGACATAAAATGGTCCCCATACCGGTTTGCACTATACCCGATGTGTTAAAAACTACTTCTTAACCATAAATCATGTAGTTAAGTCGATTATACTTGTTCATTTATGGTTCTTTGAGAAAAAAACTACAAATTTGTCTTCAAAATTAGATTTTTAAAACTTACATTGCATGTGAGTAATTTTCTCACTGTTTTGCACTTTTTAGAGATTAAATAAACAATATACAAGATGATTAAAGTATTAATTGCGGACAATCACCCGATAATTCGAATGGGAGTTAAAAATGTTCTTGAGTCGGCCAGTGGATTTCAAGTATTGGCCGAGGTATCTACAACAACAGAGCTATTTAAGAAAGTAGAGGAGGTTTCGCCAGATGTGGTAATCCTAGAAATGGATATACCTGAGATTAATGGTATCGCGACTTTAAGGAAAATGAAAAAAGAATATCCGAATGTCAGAGTATTGATTTATAGTGGTCAATCTGAAGATGTTTATGCATTAAGTACAATTAGGGCAGGTGCATTCGGTTACCTTTCAAAAGCATCAGATATCGATTATATCATTTCGGCAGTACGTAAAGTAGCCGAAGGCAACATGTTCATTACAAATGAATTAGCACAACGATTAGCATTTGATGAAGGCACACAAAAACCGAGAAGGTTCTTTAGAAAACTTTCAACCCGAGAAATTGAAGTACTAAAATTATTGGCCAGCGGTAAACGCAACAAAGAGGTCGCTATCGGGCTCAACCTTAATGAAAAAACGGTAAGCACATACAAGGCTCGTTTAATGAAAAAACTAAACGTAGACAATATGGTAGATCTTTTGCAGCAGGCAAAAGCACTAGAACTATATTAACTCAACTATATTTACCGACCAAAACAAAAAACCCAAGCCGAGCTTGGGTTTTTTATGTTGTCAACTTTTTTTAGGACAAAACTCTATTTAGTTTATTGTTCAACACCTTGTTCAATTGTATATAATTCATAATTTCTTCTAATGTCTCACTATGGTCGCCGGCATCATCTTGGGTGTTGTTTTGCAAGGCTTCCATTCTTTTTTTGATTAAATAACACCTCAAGGTTAAAATGGTTTCACTCACTAACTGGGCTACTCCGGTCTTTTTTTCCTTAGGAAAAATGTTTTTGCTTTCCCAATTATGTAGCATATATTTCTCTTCCTCCATTAAAATCGAGGAAATTTCAGATACCAGCTCTTGATCAAGTTTTATTAAAAAGGTATTAATGGTAAAATCATCTTGCTCGTTCAATTCTTCGATCAACTTGTAGTAAATTTTTCTAAACTGGATATTTGCCAATTCGATCTCATCATCTTGTAGGTCTAAATATATTTTCTCGTACACCTTCGCCTCAATAGATTCTGGTTCTAAGACCAAGTTG
>JBATIN010000287.1:0-2039 GCA_049667765.1 Flavobacteriaceae bacterium | reverse complement strand
ATGTATGGTTGTAAACGGTTCTACCACCACGTTCTTAGCTATTTTAGCTCCGGGATGTATATAGGCAAGGGGTTGGTTCATGTTATGTTCGTTTTACGATTTGAGCCATCATTTCTGCTTCGCTTACCAATTTTCCATTGGCGTATGCGTAGGCTTGCATATGACAGATTCCTCTTCGTATAGGTGAAATGAGGCTACAATGAAATATGAGCGTGTCGCCCGGTAATACTTGCTGTTTAAACTTTACCTTATCAATTTTCATAAAAAGAGTCAGGTAATTTTCAGGGTCGGGTACAGTGCTTAATACTAAAATGCCTCCGGTCTGTGCCATGGCCTCCACTTGAAGTACCCCTGGCATTACAGGTGCGCCTGGAAAATGCCCCACAAAGAAAGGTTCGTTCATGGTCACGTTCTTCATCCCGACGACATGGGTATCCGAAAGTTCCAAGATACGATCGATCAACAAAAAGGGCGGCCGGTGGGGCAGCATATCCATTATTTGAAGAATATCCATTAAAGGCGGTTGGTTCAAATCATATTGAGGAACGCTATTTCGTTTTTCGAGTTTAATAATTTTCGCCAATTCTTTGGCAAACTGGGTATTCACGTAATGCCCTGGCTTGTTAGCAATGACCTTTCCACGGATTCGTGTACCTGCTAACGCAAGGTCTCCTATCACATCTAATAGCTTATGCCGCGCTGCTTCATTGGGCTGATGTAAGGTAAGATTGTCCAATATTCCATTGGGCTTGACCGATAATTTCTTTTTATTGAATGCCTTTTCCAACTTTTTCATGGTAACATCAGAAATCTCTTTGTCTACGTAAACAATGGCATTGTTCAAATCGCCCCCTTTTATCAAACCGTTCTCCAAGAGCATTTCAAGTTCATGTAAAAAGCTGAAGGTACGTGCATCGGCGATTTCTTTCTTGAAATCGGACAGCTTCTCCAAGGTCGCATTTTGTGTGCCCAATACTTTGGTGCCAAAATCGACCATTGCGGTTACCTGATAGCTATCTGAGGGTATTACGGTGATCTCACTTCCTGTAGCTTCATCGCGGTACGTGATAACCTCTTTAACGATGTATTCTTCACGGAATGCATCTTGTTCTACGATACCCGCCTTTTCAAGGGCTTCAACGAAATATTTTGAGGAGCCATCCATTATCGGCGGTTCCGGCGAGTTCAATTCAATGAGTACGTTGTCTATTTCAAGTCCCACTAAGGCTGCCAGTACATGTTCGGAGGTCTGAATCTTCACTCCCCTTTTTTCCAGATTCGTTCCCCGCTGGGTATTGACTACATAAGTAGCATCTGCTTCGATTATGGGTTCACCTTCCAAATCAACACGTTTGAAGGCATACCCATGGTTCTCAGGTGCAGGCACAAACTTTAAAATTACATTCTCGCCAGTATGAAGCCCTACTCCTGAAAGGGTTACTTCTGAAGCAATTGTCCTTTGTTTTGATTTAGTTGTGTTCAAGGTCACTCTTTTTTTCCAGTTCGTTAATTCTGATTATCGTTTTGGGTAAATTTTTAAAATGTACGTATGATTTATTGAAGTCTGCATAGCTAATGGCTGGTGAACCCTGCAATATTTCATCGTCCTTTACATTTCGGCCAATTCCCGATTGTGCCTGAATACGCACATTATCACCTATGGTAATATGGCCTACAATGCCTACTTGGCCACCGATCATACATCGTTTACCTATTTTAGTAGAGCCCGCAACTCCGGTTTGGGCTGCGATAACGGTATGTTCCCCAATCTCTACATTATGGGCTATTTGTATCTGGTTGTCCAATTTTACACCCTTGCGAAGTATGGTAGACCCCAAGGTTGCGCGATCTATGGTAGTGCCCGCCCCAACATCGACATCGTCTTCTAAAATTACGTTGCCGGTCTGCGGTATTTTACTAAAAGTTCCATTTTTGTTCGGAGAAAATCCAAACCCATCGGCCCCTATGATTACGCCACTGTGAATTACACAATTATTGCCTATTATCGTTTCAGAATATATTTTTGCACCTGCATATAC
>JBATIN010000286.1:0-2979 GCA_049667765.1 Flavobacteriaceae bacterium | reverse complement strand
GGATCACGGTGCCCTCGGGGATATCGGCGCTCGACATCTGGATCTACCCGAACTACGGGGGCACTGCCCCGGGATCGGCCATCTACGACAACCTCAGGGTGAGCAGGGTGGCCAATGCTGCAGGAAAAAATATTTCAAGTAGTAAGTCATCTGATGCATTAAACTCAATAGAATTAGCGGAAGGAACTCTAGTAAATAATCTAAATAGCATAATAGCTTCGCCGAATCCTACTTCTGGATTTTTATACCTTAATTTGGCCAGTCTTATGGATATTGAGATTCATTGCATCGTATTTAATTCCTTACAACAAAAAATTCTAACTGCTAGTTTTGACAAAAACCATGGTGTTGAAGGGGTACTTGATTTAAAAGATTTATCCGAAGGGGTATATTATTTACAAATACAAAGCATTTATGGCACTGCGTTTAAGTCGATTATAGTGCAAAAATGATTTGTTAAATATTACAGAATAGTATAATGAATTCATGATTTGGTCGTTTTCATCGTAGAGATGCGAAAAAGTGTTAATGTTTTACTTCGTTTGTCGAATAAACTTACAATAAAATGTTTTCAACAATCTTTTTCAGGTATTTCAACGTAGTAAAGGTGTAGCTGAACGCGTTCTGCAAGCCAAGAAGAATGATTTTATCCCCCTTTTATGAAGAAAATATACTACCTGTGTTTATTTTTTAGTGTTTTTTCCCTAAGCATCTTTGCCCAAGAGGCGGTGACTTATGAATCAGCATTTCCTAATCTTTCCTTTGAATTTCCCGTGGAGATTCAGAATGCTAATGATGCCAGTAACCGACTTTTTGTTGTGGAACAATCGGGCCGTATTAAAGTTTTTCAAAACAATAAAAGTACTTCCGACCAACAGATTTTTTTAGATATACGAAATGAAGTAAGTTTTTCTTCGGGCCAAGAAATAGGTTTGTTAGGTCTTGCCTTTCACCCAAATTTTAAACAAAATGGTTATTTTTTCGTCTACTATACACGCAATAGTAGTGTGGCCAACATTGGTGTCGAAATTGTCATTGCAAGATATAAGGTGAACGCGAACAATCCGAATCAAGCTGATGTTTCCAGTAGATTGGAGATTTTAAGTTTCGATAAAAATCAAAACCACTCTAATCACAACGGGGGTAAAATTGCATTTGGCCCAGACGGGTATCTGTATGCTTCCTTTGGAGACGGTGGAGGAGGCGGTGATCCAAATAAAAATGCCCAGAACCTGAATAATCCGTTCGGTAGCATTTTGAGGATTGATATTGACATCGATGGTAATAATCCATTGGAATCTAACCCAGACGCACCTAATGGCAATTATGAAATTCCGAGTGATAACCCTTTATTAGGAAAAAGTGGGATGGATGAACTATATGCATGGGGGATTCGAAATACATGGAAATTTTCTTTTGAACCTTCCACCAATCGAATGTGGGGTGCCGATGTTGGCCAAAACGAGTATGAAGAAATCAACCTGATACAAAAAGGAGGCAATTATGGATGGAACCGCTTCGAGGCAAATGCTACCTATAATAGCGCAACAAGTTTAGCTGCCAATCCTGATATTAAACCAATTTTTCAGTACGATCATAATAATGGCGATGTTTCCATTACAGGAGGATATGTGTATAACGGGGCTAGCAACAATACCAATCTTTTGGGCAAATATATATATGCCGACTATGTTACTGGAAGGGTATGGGCCCTTGATTATAACGCAACCAATAATAGCGCTACCTCTAAATTATTGTTCAGGACCAACGGGGAATATGTTTCAAGTTTCGGTCTTGACGAAGCCGGAGAACTATATTTTAGCGGTTATGGTAACGCTGCCAAAATATTCAAAATCATAGGAGGAAGCGAAAACACAGGCCCTGAAACTACCAGTGTAAACGGGGTAGGTGAATGGAAAGGTCTTGAAAACGGAAGCAATGGTACCATAGAAGCCATCGTTTCTATTGGGGAAGATACCTATGTGGCAGGTGCTTTTACTATGGTCGGGTCTATTTCGGCCAATAATATTGCAGTGTATAACAAAGCGAATGGTTGGAAAGCTTTGTCCACAGGGGCCAATGGAAAAGTCAATGCTTTGGCCGTTGCCGCTGACGGTTCTATTTTCGCAGGAGGTGAATTTACAATTATAGGAGGAACACCAGCAAATCATGTTGCGGTCTGGAAAGGTTCAAATTGGTCGGCTTTGGGTTCAGGAACCGACGGTGCTGTTGCCAAAATCGGAGTTGATAGCAAGAACAATGTCTATGTTGGCGGAGCTTTTGAAAAGGCAGGAGAATTAACCGTACATAATATTGCTAAGTGGAACAATGGATGGTCGGCCTTGACCGATTCAGGTACAACAACCAGTGGTACGAACAATGAAATAAGGGCCATAGCCTTAGATCAAAACGATATGCTAATCGTAGGAGGAAATTTTGACAGTGCGGGCGGTAAGTCTGCCAATAGAATAGCCACATGGAATGGAAGTAATTGGGCAACACTAGGTGAAGGTACTAGCGGTTTTGTCCAATCTATTTTGGTACAGTCTGGCTACATTTATGCAGGTGGTAATTTTATACTTGCTGGAAACAAAACAGTGAATCGAATTGCAAGATGGAACATGGGTTCAAAAAGTTGGGAGACCATTGGCAATGGGGTTAGCGGTAATGTCAATAGCCTTGCCAGTGATGGGTCTTACATTTATTTAGGAGGAAATTTTGAAACAGCAGCTAATCTAGCCAATAGTAATGTTATTGTCAATAATATGGCAAGATGGTCCATTTCTGGGGGATATCAGGCATTAGGTCCAAATAAAAATGTAGGAACCGACAACCTGGTGAATAATATTTCATTTGCAGAAGATAATGAAGTTTTATTCGTTGGTGGAAGTTTTACTACTTCAGGTAACGTAACCGCAAGTAAAATTGCGGTATGGTCTCAGAGTTTTGATTGCACCGATACTAGAATTACCATGGAAT
>JBATIN010000285.1:0-2759 GCA_049667765.1 Flavobacteriaceae bacterium | reverse complement strand
GCCGAAACGGCCTTGGAGTTGATGCGTGAAAACGACAAGATCCAAATAATTTTGCTGCCGAACAGCTTCCCTAAAAAACACATGGGCAATGCCGTGTGACTGCCAGTGGTGATGATCGCTTTCGGGTAATGCTGCATGAGCAACTTTAACGAGAGAAAGCCGTTCGAGAACACCGTAAGAAAAAAACTCAGGTCCCGTTTTTTACCTAATGAACGTGCCTTAAGAAAACGAACATTGTACTTATCCTTTAAAGGCAGGGTAGTCGGCGATTCTTCGGTGACCAACAAATAATCGTACTGCATGAAAAGGTCTTTTAACTCCAGAATCTGGGCTAAATGGCCTCCATTGGAACAGATGAGTATAATTTTTTTCTTTTTCTTTTCCATCTTGATTACGGCAGCGCCGTAGGGATTCATTTTTTTTCAATTATGCTCTTTCGAGATTTACCCACGAACCTTTGTTCTCTAAAGATTCGGTATAAAAATTTTTGTACCACAGCTCTAGCGATAGGATGATAAAAAGATGCTTTTTACAATCTTTTTGATGCGCTACGTGCATGGCGATCATGCTCTTTATAAAATCGACGTTGAAATACTGCCGGCTCAATGAACCTGGACTATCGATCAGTTCGGTCAGTTTTTCGGAAAGTTCTTTTTTGAACCATGTGCCCACCGGAGTTTCAAAGGCCCTCTTCTTTCTGTTGATGATTTCATCGGGCAACCACTGTTCGGCTGCTTTTCGATGTACATATTTGGTAATCTTGCCGTTCAGTTTGTATTTGATAGGCAGGGTCTCAATAAAATTAATAAGGTCAATGTCTAAATAGGGCACCCGGTTTTCAATAGAATTTGCCATGGTAATCTTATCGTTGAACAAGAGAAGGTTGTCGGGCAACATGGCTCGGGTATCCAAGAACAAAAGCTTTGATAAGGAATCGGCTTTTGGATCTGTACGCTCAAACTGGGCTTCGAACAAATGGCTCTGATTCGCATTGATCAGATGTAATAAATCAGGTTTGAACAGTTTTTCCTTTAATTCGGGCGTAAACAAGGTGTAAATACCGATAAACCGGTCTAAGCCTTCTTTGAATTGAGCGGAGTACACCCCTCGTTCTATAGTGCTGTTATTCGGAAATAATTTTGCGATAAGATTTAAAGGCAACATGGACAAGGCCGTATGGTAATTGGACAATATCTTTTCGCCTCTATAGCGCTTATAGCCGGCCATAGGCTCATCGGCCCCCTGTCCGCTCAACACCACTTTAACGTGCTCCGATGCCAAATTCGATACCCTGAAAAGTGCAGGGATCGTAGGCTCTGCAATAGGCTCTTCGGTGTGGTAGAACGATTTGTAAAAATAGTCCATGTACTCTTTACGGTCCATGTAAATTTCATGATGTTCTGACCCGATGACCCTAGCGGTTTCCTTGGCATCGTCCAATTCATTGAAATTGCCCTTGCCTTTGAACCCTACGGTAAAGGTCTTTATTTGGGCGGGATATTTTTGGGACATTAAATAGCCCAATACTGCTGAATCTAACCCTCCACTTAGTAAAAGGCCTACAGGGACATCGCTCATCAATTGGCGTTCAACCGACTGCTCGAGCAGGCGTTTGTATTCGCTGATGGCGTCGTTTTCTGAGATGGTATTATCTATTTTTTGCTGTTTGGGCCAGTAGTTTTGTAACCGGATCCGACCCTTGATATTGAATTCAAGATAATGGGCGGCCGGCAATTTTTTGATACCTTCAAAAAGGGTCTGTGGTGCCGGGTTGTACCTTAGTGTCAACAATGAATTGAGGGCATTCATATCCAATGCCTTGCTGTACTTCGGGTTGTTCTTTATGGTCTTTATTTCAGAACCGAAAAGCAATACATCATCTTGGTAGTAGTAATACAAAGGCTTGATCCCAAAAAAATCGCGAACAAGGTATATTTTATCGTTTACCTTGTCTAAAAAAGAAAAGGAGAAAATACCGTTAAAGTCTTTCACTCCATCAATACCATGTTCGATCAGATAATAGAGAATGGTTTCGGTATCGGATTGGCCTGCAAATTTTGTTTGTTTAAGTTTTGCCCTGAGCGCTTTGTGATTGTAGATCTCACCGTTAAAGATGATGCAATAGTTTTTACAACTAGAATACATGGGCTGGTTACCAGCCTCCGACAAGTCTACAATGGATAAGCGGGTATGTCCGAAAACGACTTTGTGGCGCCCCATGGAGTCGCTAACAAGACCTTGGTAGTCAGGCCCCCTATGTTGAATGAGGTCTAAATCTTCGTTGGTTAAAACGCTATTGATACTTCCGGCTATTCCGCACATTTAAATTAGTCTTTGTTAGGCTAATACATTATCGATTAGGCTTGTGTTTTTAATGATTTTTTAGGTTTTGGGGCTACAGCATCATAGATTTCTTTGAGCAGTTTACCCTTTTCGAACATGTCAAGGTTTTCTTGCGCAAACCTTGCAGCGTTAGTGCCAATGGTCTTTCGCAAGTGTTCATCACGGTACAGGTTCGTTATTATCCGCGCAATATCGTCCGAATCGTTTTCCTTGACAAGAAAACCGGTTGTACCATCCGTAATTACAGATGGAATGCCACCATGCCAGGTTGCAATGACCGGTAAACCACTTGCCATGGCTTCGACGATTGCTCCGGGAATTCCTTCTTTATCATTCTGTTCGGTGGTAGTACTTGGGTGTAAAAAGATATTCGCTTTTTTCAAATACGCATTAAATTCGGGTCCATGTTTGGTGGG
>JBATIN010000284.1:0-1856 GCA_049667765.1 Flavobacteriaceae bacterium | reverse complement strand
GTATCCCTTGAAAGCAGATACTCCTCGCTAAAATTATTGATAGACGGAATTTTATCGTCAATATTGAGGTTGCCATTCGAGATATTATTGATAACCGCACCTACTATCTGTCTGTACTTAGGAATCCTAGAAGTCTCATTAATCTTAATGTACTTGAACATTTCCATAGCAAGATGCACTTTTGAAAGGTGGTGAGTTTGCCACTATTTATTTAATGAATATAACATAAAACCACTAAATTGACAACCTTAAAATAGATACATTGAACTATAGGTCTATTTTAATGATTACAGTACAGTACAGTACAGGATAGAAAGCCCTCTGCTCTAATTTACTTTAGCGAATGTTAACAATCAATGTTGAATAAACATGAATAATTTGACCAAGAATTTTAAATATGTAGACTATCTCTGGGATGGGGCCAAAGCGGCTAATGTGGATGATGATCAAGTAGCGCTATTTCTTTATAGGTCCAATATTTTAGGTGCCGATTTGAGAATAACCAATTACGGTGGAGGAAACACAAGTTGCAAGACTTTAGAAAAAGACCCCTTGACTAACGAAGAGGTCGAGGTAATGTGGATTAAAGGTTCTGGTGGAGATATCGGTACATTAACTAAAGCGGGTATTGCGGGACTTTACACCGAAAGACTTAGAAACCTTAAAAATGTTTACAAGGGACTTTCCGACGAAGACCGCATGGTAGGCCTTTTCAATCATTGCATCTATGACTTGGATAGCAAAGCCCCTTCTATAGACACCCCCCTTCACGGATTATTACCTTTTAAGCATATCGATCATTTACATCCGGATGCTTTGATCGCGGTCGCAGCGGCAAAGGATAGTGAAAAGGTAACCACAGAAATTTGGGGAGATACCATGGGATGGGTGCCTTGGCAAAGACCGGGTTTCGATCTTGGGCTTCAATTGGAAAAATGTCTGAACGACAATCCTGGAATACGGGGCATAGTTTTAGGTAGTCATGGTCTTTTTACTTGGGGAGACACTTCTTATGAATGTTATATGAACAGTTTGGAGGTCATCGAAATGGCTTCAGAATTTATTGAAAACAAAATCAAGGAGAATGGTAGCGTTTTTGGTGGGCAGAAAGTGGGAAGTCTGTCTAAAGAAGAACGTTTGGAAAAAGCTTCACAACTTATGCCCATGTTAAGAGGGCTGTGTTCTTCGGAAAATAGAATGATAGGTCACTTCAACGATAGTGATGTGGTACTGGAATATATAAACAGTAACGACTTAAAAAGATTGGCGCCAATGGGCACTTCTTGTCCGGATCACTTTTTGCGTACAAAGATTCAACCATTGGTATTGCAATTGGACCCAAAGGAAGATCTGTCTGATACGTCGGCCGTACTTAAAAAATTAAAACCGGCATTCGAACAGTATCGAAATGAATATCAAGAATATTATAATAAACACAAACGTGATAATAGTCCCTCCGTTCGTGATGCCAATCCTGTAATCATAATTTACCCAGGTGTGGGCATGTTCAGCTTTGCCAAAAACAAGCAGACAACCCGCGTTGCCAATGAGTTTTATGTGAACGCTATCAATGTGATGCGCGGGGCAGAAGCGATTTCAGAATATACTTCCTTACCAAGACAAGAGGCCTTTGATATTGAATATTGGTTGTTGGAGGAAGCAAAGCTCCAACGCATGCCCAAGGAAAAACCCCTGTCAAGAAAAGTGGCTTTGGTTACCGGAGCGGGCGGTGGAATTGGGAAGGCCATAGCCGATAAATTGGCCGAAGAAGGTGCCAATGTTGTGCTGACCGATATCGCGGAGGATAGACTTCAAGAAGCCTTAGATACATATTCAAGGGATACTGCGAGTTACGC
>JBATIN010000283.1:0-3513 GCA_049667765.1 Flavobacteriaceae bacterium | reverse complement strand
ACAAATTTAATACTTAAAACCAGCGTGTAAATAAGTTTTAACGTACTTTAACTAAACCCTTAACAGTACTTTATGCTTTCGCATGGCATTTTAGCAGTTCGTTAAGAATTATAAGCCGTTACAACGTACCTCTAGCCTCTTGCTCTCGCTCTATGGCTTCAAAAAGGGCCTTGAAATTACCTACGCCAAACGACTGGGCGCCTTTTCTCTGAATGATTTCTATGAAAAGTGTAGGTCGGTCGACTATTGTTTTGGTAAACAATTGTAGCAAATAACCCTCTTCGTCCCTATCGATAAGTATGCCGTGTTTTTTTAGCGTCTCAACATCTTCATCAATATCGCCCACACGCTCTAAAAGGTCATCGTAATAGGTTTCTGGAACATATAAAAATTCGATGCCCCTATCACGCATTGCCGAAACCGTACTCACAATATCGTCAGTAGCCAAGGCCATATGCTGTACCCCTGGGCCGTTATAAAAGTCGAGGTATTCTTCTATTTGAGATTTTTTCTTGCCTTTGGCCGGTTCGTTGATAGGAAATTTTACCCTACCATTTCCATTGCTCATCACTTTACTCATAAGCGCGGTATACTCTGTTGCGATATCATCATCAACAAATGATACTATTTGTGCAAAACCCATGACTTTACCGTAAAATTTGGTCCAAGTATTCATCTCGTTCCAACCTACATTGCCCACCATGTGGTCTATAAATTTAAGCCCGACGGGTTCGGGGTTATAATGTGATTCCCATTTTCTATACCCTGGTAAAAAAACACCATTATAATTTTTACGTTCTACAAAAATATGTACCGTTTCTCCGTAGGTATAGATGCCCGAGCGTACAACTTGACCATTTTCATCTTCTTCAATGGTGGGTTCCATGTAGGGTTTTGCACCTCTTTTTGTAGTTTCTTCAAAGGCTTTTGTAGCATCTTCGACCCACAGCGCGATTACTTTTACACCATCGCCATGGGTGTTTATGTGCTCATTTAACGCCCCTCCTTTTTGCAAAGGTGTAGTAAGTACAAGCCGAATTTTATCTTGTTTTAACACATAGGAAACCCTGTCTTTTAAACCAGTTTCAAGGCCCGCGTAGGCTTCAGATTGAAAACCCATTGCCGTTTTATAAAAATGAGCCGACTGTTTGGCATTACCTACATATAGTTCTACATAATCGGTGCCGAGCAATGGCAGAAAATCTTCTGCCTCTTTGAAGAGTTTTCGTAACGTGTATTCGGTATTCTTTAAATCTTTCAGATTTTTGATTTCTGCTGCCATTTTGATAATTTTTTTGGAAGTAAAACATTCAATATTTTCACCTATTCGTGAAGGTGAAATTTACCACATTGCCCTAAGGTGGGATGTAATATCGATTCGTCGTTCTAGCATGGCAAAAGGTCTACTTTACAAATATCGTCAAAAAGAAATAAACCTAGAATAATTTAGCCTTAGTTTAATAATGAAGAAAAAACCCAATTCCAATTTAGGTTCGAATTACCATGTGGTCAGCATTAAACGTGAATCTAATCTTCAGACAGTGACAAGAAACTCTTGAAAGAGTTTTAAGTGCTAAATGGTTATGTACTGTAGCACATAACTACATTTCGTTTTGAGACTCCAAATACTTCGGTAAAAATCAAAACCAATATCCGACACTAAAGAAAAAATTGCCCTTATCAACTTCTGGTGACCAAGAATAGATGACCTGAAGGGGGCCAAAGAAAGACTCCCACCCGTATCCAACGCCGTACCCTGTATAGTTAGGTGCCGTAAACCACTCCCCAATTCTAAAAAGATCGTCATCGACATTGGCCATATTGGCTGCGAACAGCAAGTGATTTTTTGGGGCAAACTCAAAATCGAGTCGCCCATAAGCTTTCACAAAACTATTGCCGGGCAAGCTTAAAAAATCATATCCAAAGAACGGCCTAAAATTATTAATAAGGTCTGTGCCGTAACCTCCAAGAACAAAATCGAACGTGGTGACGCTAGAATTGCCCAATTTAAAGCCCCCTTCGGTTTCCAAATTCATTGACAGGTTTTTGAGAATGGAAAAAGCACCCCCGATTCTTGCCTTGCCGATGGAGAATTCTTTGAAATTATCATTAAAATCAGATGAAAATAAATAGAAATGAAAATCACCGTTGAAGTATAGCCCTTTAGAAGGGAAGTACTTATCGTCGTAGGTATCTAATACCAACTGTCCAAAGCTACTATAGTAATTGCTCTTTTCGAATACCGTTCTGTTGGACGATGTATTCGGCACTGTGGTACCTTGAGTGTTGATGGTGCCTCCTAAGGTATTGGTGCTGTATTTAATATATTTCTGTTCGGCGCCTATTCGAAATGAAAACTCTTCTTTTAGGACTGTTTGTAGATAAAACTGGTTGGTAAAATCGGTAACGTCAAATCTAATATTATTGATTCCATCACTGTTCGTTACTTCAAAATTTGAGCGAATAAGATCAAAATTTATATCGTGTTCAAAAGTGTTAAACCTTGAATTGAACCCAAAACTCCAGTACGACCCCTTGTCTACAAAATATTGCATATTGTAACGTAGCTTATCCCCAAAAATAAAATCTAAGGAAGCCACATCGTCTTTAAAAAGCAGCTTCTTATGGGTTAGGTTAATCAATGCGGCGGTTTTATACAAATCGTCATAATGTGCACCAAGCCTTAGATAGGTTCTGTTGGGATTTTCGTTGAGATCCAACACCAGGTCTACCCCATCATCGTTTGATAACAGTTCGTAACGAATGGTTTTGAAATTGCCGGTAGCCGAAAGGTTGTTAATGCCCTGCTCAAGTTTTTCAAAGGTGATTTTTTTATCCAGATCAAAACGAAGCTTTCCCTTCACATATCCCCTGGTAAAGTTTTCATTACCGCTCAGCACCAATTGTTTAATGATTATTGTATCTTTTACATCGACATATTTTATCATTTTTTTATCTCGGTTCTGCTTTCTTGCAATTGCTTTTAACGCCTCAATTTCTTTTTGTGCGGCTATCTCGCCACTTTCGATAATTTTGGTGCCAGAGTTAAAATCAACCACTGAATAATTTTCGGTTTCGGGCTTAATATAAATATCGGTCATTTTTGACTTTTCTTCCATCGCTACAGCTGTTCTATAGTTGTTTATCTGTAGCAGAATTTCAGTGGCGGATAATAGTGCGTCACGATTACGAAGACCATGTTGTACATCTACCCCGATAATAATGTCGGCCCCCATTTTTTTAACCTCTTCTACGGGATAATTGTTCACAACACCTCCATCGATCAATACCCGATCTCCCATGGTTGCAGGTTCAAAAAGTGAAGGAAGGGTGCCACTGGCCATAATGGCCTCCGGCAAATAACCTCTATCCAAAAGCACCTCCTCGCCTGTCTCGACATCAGTAGCAATACAAAGAAAAGGAATGGAAAGTTTGCTGAAATCGCTAACATCTTTTACGTGATAAAGTACTCTTACCAGTTCATTATAAATATTTTGTCCACCAGAATAGGCA
>JBATIN010000282.1:0-12129 GCA_049667765.1 Flavobacteriaceae bacterium | reverse complement strand
AAAAGGAATGGCTATATTGATTATTGCGGGATTTTTGGTCGGTTTCGGAACCCGTTATGCAGGTGGATGCACCTCTGGCCATGCCATTACAGGACTCAGCAACTTACAATTGCCCTCGTTGATCGCGGTTCTCGGATTCTTTATAGGAGGTCTCATCATGACCCATTTTTTATTACCCCTAATCTTTTAATATGAAGTTGTTAAAATTTCTTCTTGTCGGAATATTTTTCGGAATCGTACTGGTTAAATCGGAAGCGGTTTCTTGGTATCGAATTTTTGAAATGTTCAAATTTCAATCTTTTCACATGTACGGCATTATCGGTTCTGCCGTAGGATTAGGTATTTTGTTTATCTGGATATTCAAAAAATTGAAGCTTAAAAATACGGAAGGGCACCTTATTGACCCAATCCCAAAGGAAAAGGGTTTTACGCGTTACTTGTTAGGAGGTACCATTTTTGGCTTTGGGTGGGCATTGGCCGGTGCTTGCCCCGGGCCAATGTATATTCTTTTGGGAACAGGTGTCTTTAGCATGCTTATCGTCATCGCAGCAGCTGTTTTAGGAACCTTTACCTACGGTGTTCTGAAGAATAGATTACCACATTAGAGCGGCACTATACGATTTCTGCACTTAACCCAGCCTGTAACAAACCGCTACAACGAGGTTCCAAGTCTTTATACTCACCTGTTTTTACGGTGCATTTTCCGTTATAGTGCACAATAAGCGAGCATTGCTCGGCCTGTTCTGCGGTATGCTCACAAACTAACATTAAGGTTTCAATGACGTGATCAAAAGTATTTACCTCATCATTGAACAAGACAATTTCATTCAGCCCAACGGTTTCCTCTAAAAGTAGTACATCTTCCGATACTTGTTCTTTAGTACCCATCACTTTTGAATAGTTTATTAATATTACATTTTCTAAAATACATATTTTACGGCAACCCAATTATTTTTTTCGAGATTTTTTTCAAATTTCAATCCCGAATCAAGGCATTTTTTTGATATGATCTCAATATCCTCGGCATAAAATCCACTTAAAAAAAGGACCCCGTTTTTGGTAAGACTTTCGGCATATATAGGAATATCGGCCAACAAAATATTACGATTGATATTCGCCAAAATGATATCGTATTTTCTACCCTGTAAAAGAGCAACATCGCCCTCTAGTACCGTTATACCATCTTGGTTGTTACGTTCAACATTTTCTGCGGCGTTTAAATAGCACCAATTATCAATGTCGATGGCATCTACCGGTCTCGCGCCTTTCATAGCCGCTAAAATGGCCAAGACCCCGGTACCGCTTCCCATATCAAGCACAGATTTATCTTCAAAATTATGATCTAAAAGATGTTGCAGCATCATGTGGGTGGTCTCATGGTGCCCAGTGCCAAAACTCATTTTGGGCTCAATAACGATATCGAACGTAGCCGTTGACTTTTGGTGAAATGGCGCTCTAACCGTACATTGATCACCTACTTGAATTGCATTAAAATTACTTTCCCAAGTGGCGTTCCAGTTTTCTTGTTCAATCTCGGCCCGGGTATACTCAATTTTAAACTTTGGATGATCTAAAATTTGAAGTCCTTTTAAAATGCTTTCGTACCAATCTTCTTTTTGAACATACGCTAAAATACCATCTTCATTCTCCACAAAACTCTCGAACCCCAATTCCCCAAGTTGGGCAATTAGAATGTCCGAACCCGGTTGCGGTGGGGATACTTTAAAATTGTATTCTATATAGATGGTATTGTGCATTTTTAAAATCTGTGGCAAGTGAACGCTTGATATGATTTTTTTAATTTTCAATAAATCATTGTGCTATATAACCTAGTATAAAACTGATTTATGATCAATTAAATTGCTTTGATTATTGCAATAAAATCATCTGCTACCAGTGATGCCCCACCTATTAGACCGCCGTCTACATCGGGTTTCGAGAAAATTTCCTCGGCGTTGCCCGGCTTCACGCTACCTCCGTATAAAATAGAGACCTTATTGGCAATCGGCGCACCATATTTAGTAGCTATGGTCTTTCGAATAAAGGCATGCATCTCTTGGGCCTGCTCTGGGGAAGCAGTTTCGCCTGTACCAATGGCCCAAACAGGCTCATACGCTAAAATAATATGCTTCCAAGCTTTAGGATCTAGCGAAAACAAGGCATTTTTTAGCTGGCTCTCAACCACCTTGAAATGGCTGCCCGATTTTCTGTCGTTCAATTCTTCACCAAAACAGAACATCACACGTATATTCTTTTTCAAGGCCGTTCGAACTTTTTTTGCTAAAATTTCATCGGTTTCCCCAAAATAGGCACGCCTTTCAGAATGGCCAATTATGGCGGTGGTCACCCCAATATCCAGCAACATATCGGCAGAAATTTCACCGGTATAGGCCCCGTTTTCTTCAAAATGCATATTTTGGGCAATCACCTCAATTGCAGAACCATCGAGATGTTGAACGGCACTGGCCAAGTTCACGTAGGTTGGCGCAACCATTACCTCGGCTTCGGTATCTGGTAATTTAGCGGCAAGCTCGGTAATCAAAGTTTCGGTTTCCGAATGGGTTTTATTCATTTTCCAATTTCCGGCTACTATTTTGCTTCTCATAGGTTTAATTTTACTTACGTTTTTTAGTATTTGTTTATTCCAGGCCCAAAATTGCTTTGCCCTCTTCCAGGGTCAATGATTTGTATTCATAAGTTTCACCCAGAAGTCGTTTTGAATATTCTTCGATGGTTTCATCAAAGCCGGCTACTTTTCGCCTTTCGTTCACGGTTTCTGGGTTTTGTATTGGCCAAATTATAGTTACTTCATCGGGACCGCCCATAAAATTAGAACGGGCCTGTGTACCATACACCTGTAATTTACCTTCATTCATTAATTGTCTATCCAGCATCATTGCATATAGTCTATAGGGCAGTTCTTTTTTTTCAGCCGCTTCTTTGATCAAATCAATATAGGAGTCAATTTTATTAGAATGTTGAATCACGTACCAGGCTGCATCTTGGGTATCTTCACCTACAAGGCTCTTCCCCGGATATCCGTACATTGAAATAACTTTTTCAATATATTGCAAATTAGTACTGTCGATTTGAGTTTGTAGGGCCCAATCTTCTTGCGTTGGGTTCTCCCTGTATTTTTGATCGAGCACCATAACACTGTCTAAACGCCTTTTCAAATCAATATCCAGCGCTTGCGGATTATCATTGGTAAACACTAGCTTATCTAAATCATTATGATGCACCTTTTGTTCAATGGTGCCCCTATGCAGTACAAGTACCCCTGGGTTAGACCGAACAATAGTTTTTAGTGCAGTTTCATCGGTAAAATAAAAATCGAAATTCAATCGGTATTGTGCAACGATCTTCGCACTTACTTCAGGCCCCGAAGCCGACATACCGATTACCTTATAGTGGTTCTGCAAAGCAAAATCGGTAACCTTTTTGATCTCATCGAAAACAGGGTCACTTTTTCTAAGGTCATACGCAATGACCATAACCAACTTTGGTTCTTGCAAAAGTTCGATGGTAAAATCTTCCCCATTTTTTTCTATGGTAAAATCGTGTATAGGGGGCTCATAGCCAGCTTGCACTTCGGTGGTCTCTACATCGATAAACTCACCTTCTACATTGGGATAATCCCCTGCAGTCACTACAATTTTGTCGCCATTGTCCGTTTTAAATCGCCATGCATAGTCATAAATACTTTGCGGTGCCCCTTCAGGTATTATCATGCCTTCTTCAATATTCGCCCCCATTTTATACGGTCTAAAATCGACAACCGGAAGATGATTGAGCACATGATAGGCATAGCCCGCACTCGCTAATAAGGCAATTGCCATAATAATCCACTTAAGACTTGGTCCCAAAATAGAAGTTATGAACTCTCGGCCCGTGAATAAAATAATAATGAACACTAACAGTACAATGTCTTTTGTAAACGATTCCCATGGGGTCAACTTTATGGCATCGCCGAAGCAGCCACAATCGGTTACCTTGTTAAAATAGGCAGAGTAAAAGGTAAGGAAGGTAAAAAAGACAATCATTAATAATAGGCTCCAAACCGTGAACTTGGGTTTAAAACCAATAAGCAACATGACCCCTAAAATAACTTCAAAAATGACCACAAAAATCGAGATGGCCAATGCGTAGGGCTCAAGAAAAGGCAAATTCAAAACTCCGGAACTGAAGTATTCTTCCAGCTTAAAAGAAAAGCCCATGGGATCGTTCAATTTGATCAGGCCACTAATAATGAACAATACTCCAACAACTAATCGACTAAAACTTACAATGTATTTCATTTCGTAGCTGAATTTAAATGAATCAATGCAAATACCGCATAATTGACGATATCTTGATAATTGGCATCGATGCCTTCACTTACCAAGGTCTTCCCTTTGTTATCTTCAATCTGTTTTATCCTTAAAAGTTTCTGTAAAATAAGGTCGGTCAAGGAACTCACCCGCATGTCACGCCAAGCTTCTCCGTAGTCATGGTTTTTATCCTCCATAAGCTGCTTGGTCTTGGCCGAGTAATTATCAAAAAGTGCCAAGGCCTGTGCCACTGATAGATCAGGCTGTTCGACAACACCCTTGTCATTTTGAACGAGAGCCATTAAGGCGTAATTAATGATGCCAATAAACTCGGAACGTTCGTCTTCGTCTATTTTTCGAACTTCATTTTGCTGAAGACCTCTAATGCGTTGTGCTTTGATAAAAATTTGATCGGTTAAGGATGGTAAGCGCAAGATTCGCCAGGCACTACCGTAATCGTTCATTTTCTTCTCAAAAAGATTTCGGCACATTTTTATCACCGCATTGTATTGTTCAGAGGTTTGCTGCATGTAGATCGTTCTATTTTACGTAAATTTCGCCTTAACGTTTTGAAGTGTCAAAGTTCGTACTTTAAATTTGACCATCAAAATACAATCCGTTACCCTTAACAAAATTCATGACCCTCAATTGCAAAGGAGTTCTTATTGACCTGACATCGCCAAGAGTGATGGGTATTTTAAACCTCACCCCTGATTCTTTTTACGACGGAGGCATACATTCCGATGAAAAAAAAGTTCTAAATCTCGCTGAGAAGATGCTGGATGACGGGGCCACCTTTATTGACTTGGGGGCCTATAGTTCGCGACCGGGCGCTGCACATATCCCGGAAGCCGAGGAGCTGAAAAGAATTTTGCCTATCGTTGATTCGTTATTAGGCCGGTTTCCCGAAATTCTTTTATCGATTGACACCTTTAGGAGCCTAGTGGCCCAAAAATGCCTAGAGCATGGGGCCGCCATGGTAAATGATATTTCGGCAGGTAAACTAGATGAAAATATGCTTCCAACCGTAGCCAACTTCCAGGTGCCCTATATTATGATGCATATGAAGGGTAACCCGCAAACCATGCAGCAACACACTGAATACGACAATCTATTAGGTGATATATTGTATTATTTTTCAGAACGATTGGCAATCGCCAGGAAACTAAAAATAAACGATATCATCATCGATCCCGGGTTTGGCTTTGCCAAGACCTTAACCCAGAACTATGCACTTTTGCGAAACCTTGAAAGGTTTCAGGCCCTTGAAGTACCAATACTTGCTGGGCTCAGTAGAAAATCGATGATTTTTAAAACATTGAACAACAACGCTGCCAATGCCTTGAACGGCACTACGGCCTTGAACATGTTCGCTTTGGGCAAAGGTGCTAATCTACTTAGGGTGCATGATGTAAAAGAAGCCATGGAGTGTGTTCGCCTATACAATCAATTGGCTTAATTTAACGTTCTATTTTTTATACTTCAATTTTTTCTAATTTTACAAAAACGGCACAGCTTGGATTTTCTGAATTTTATTGACTTTAAGATTACCGATATCATCGACATTATCTTGGTCGCTGTGCTATTATATTACATCTACAAACTTGTAAGAGGTTCAGTTGCCATTAATATTTTTATTGGCATCGTTATCGTCTGGGGATTTTGGAAACTGACCGAACTTCTAGAAATGAAAATGATCAGCAGTATGGTAGGTGGGTTTATGCAAGTAGGTCTAATTGCCCTTATTATAGTGTTTCAACAAGAGATTCGAAAATTTCTTTTAATGATCGGTTCAACCAATTTTGCCAACAAACGTAACTTTATCAAGCATTTTAAATTTCTGAAGCAAGAAGGACTTTCTACGAGCACAAATGTAGATGCCATTGTCAGGGCATGTGAGAAAATGGCCTCAACCCGCACAGGTGCTATCATTGTCATAGAACGCAACAATTCGCTTGAATTTGTGAAACTGTCGGGCGACAGAATGAATGCGGCAGTAAACCTGCCTATCTTGGAAAGCATCTTTTACAAAAATAGCCCTTTACACGATGGTGCGGTCGTCATTCAAGACAATATGATCGTTGCTACCCGAGTGATTCTGCCTATTACCAACGAGCGTAAAATTCCGTTGCGTTTTGGTCTTCGACATCGAGCGGCAGTAGGCATCACTGAAAAAACCGATGCCCTGGCGTTAGTAGTCAGCGAAGAAACCGGTGACATTTCCTATATTAAGAACGGTGAATTTATTTTATATAAAGACGTGGCCCATTTAACAGAAATCATCAAAGAAGATTTGGTTTAATCAAGTTACTTCTTCGGCCAAAAATTGCGCTTCGTATAGGTTGCTATAATACCCTCTCTTTTTTAATAGTTCTCTATGGGTGCCGGTTTCAACTATTTTTCCGGCATCCATGACCAGAATTCTATCGGCCTTTTTTACGGTGTGCAAACGGTGTGCAATAATGATGGAGGTACGGCCTTCTGTAACCTTATCCGTAGCACGTTGGATCAATTTTTCGGAATAACTATCTACGGATGATGTAGCTTCATCGAGAACCAGTATACTAGGGTTGCTAACATAGGCCCTTAAAAATGCGATCAATTGACGCTGACCACTCGATAACATGGTGCCGCGTTCTTTAACATTGTACTTATACCCCTCGGGAAGACTGGTTATAAACTCATCGACCCCGATCTGCTTTGCCGCCGCTTGGATTGTTTCTAAGGTAATCGCTGGATTTTTTAGCGAAATATTATTCGCAATTGTATCGGCGAACAAAAACACATCTTGCAGCACCACAGCTATTTGGGCACGTAATGAAGCCAATTTAAAATCTTTAATATCGATACCGTCGACGAATATCGTGCCCGAATCTATTTCATAAAACCGGTTCAGCAAATTGATGATGGTCGACTTTCCGGCCCCTGTAGCCCCAACAATGGCAATGGTCTGCCCTGCCTTTACCTCAAAGGAAATACCGTGCAGCACCTCTTCACCTTCCACATAACTAAATCGCACGTTAGAAAAGCGGATGTTGCCGCGCACATCATCCTTGACCACGGTACCCACATCTTGTATGTTACTATCGGTATCTAAAATATTAAAAACGCGATTCGCGGCTACCATGCCCATCTGTAGCGTATTGAACTTGTCTGCTATCTGCCTTAACGGCCTGAAAAGAATTTCAATATATAAGATGAAAGCAAAAATGGCTCCGGCCAAGTCTACTTCAATATTCGCCACATTCTGCAACCCCCCATACCAAACTACCAAACCAATGGCCACCGAAGTCACAATTTCAGCAATCGGAAAGAAAATGGAATTGTACCAGACCGTTTTTAACCAAGCGTTCTGATGCTTTTCATTTATGACCCTGAATTTTTCGCTTTCAATATGCTCGCGGGTAAACAGCTGCACGATTTTCATTCCCACGATACGCTCTTGTACAAAAGAATTTAGATTGGCCACCTCTGCCCTAACCTCTATAAAGGCCACCTTCATGGCTTTTTGAAATAATCGGGTAGCATACAAGATTATAGGAAGCAAGACAAAGACGATCAAGGCCAATTTCCAATTAATGTAGAGCATCATAATTGCAGCCGCCAGCATTTTTAACAGATCGGCAACGATCATAAAAAAGCCCTCGCTAAAAATTTCTCCGATACGCTGCATATCGGCAACAGCACGGGTTACCAAAACACCCAACGAAGAATTATCGAAATACTTCATCCGAAAGCCCAATATATGCTTAAAAAGATTTACCCGAATGTCTTTAATAATGGATTCTCCCAACCAGTTCGCGTAATAGGTAAAACACAACTGACAAATTACCTGCCCTACGAGTGCACCCAACATGGTTAACGATAGATAAAGTAATTTTTGGGCATCTGGTTTTATGATAGCCTCATCAATGATTTTCTGTAAAATCAAAGGGCCAATTATTGCGAAAACCGATAAGAGAATTGCTGCAAACGCCACACCAAAAAAGGTGAACCGATACGGTCGTGTATGCGCCAACAACCTGTTGAACAGCCTTTTATCAAATGCTTTTCCCGTTTCTTTATCCATGTTTTATGAAAATGCTTTCAGGGTAAGTAACCTGGGTCAAATATAATCCTTTTGCGGGCACTGATGGCCCCGCTTGTGTCCTATCCTTGCTTTTTAGGATTGTCTTAACATGATCGATACTGATTTTATTTTGTCCAACCTCTAACAAGGTTCCCACAATGGCACGAACCATATTTCGCAAAAATCGGTCAGCGGTTATCGTAAATATCCAATGATCATCCCTTTGTTGCCAAGAAGCTTCCTGTACATCACAGAGATACGTCTTCACTTCGGTATTCGATTTTGAAAAACACTCAAAATCGCTGTGCGATAAAAACAATTTCGCGGCTAGGTTCATTTTATCAAAGTCAAGTGGATGTTTCACATAGTGCGCTGCATCGTTTAAAAACGGATTCTTTTCTTGCACGACCCAGTACTCGTAGGTACGAGCCGTGGCATCAAAACGGGCATGGGCATCATCCCGAACCTCAAAAATATCTTGTACGGCAATGTCATCTGGTAAAAAGGCATTCAAACGAAAAACAAAATTATCCTCCGCTATTCTTTTTTCTAAATCGAAATGAGCGTAGAGCTGCTTGGCGTGTACGCCCGCATCGGTACGCCCGGCACCGGCTAAAGAAACGGCGCTGCGCAATAATTTAGCCATAGCGTGCTCTAAGGTTTGCTGCACGGTAATGGCATTGGGTTGATTTTGCCAGCCGTGGTAGGCTTGCCCGAAGTAGCTGAATTGGATAAAATATCTCAAAAGAATCTTTTATTATTGCAATGACAAAGATACTTTTCTTCAATTTAAAACAAGAGAGGTTTAAAGGGAATAACCGGGAATGATGGTTTCAGGTTTTTGTTGTTTCAAGTTTAAGGTTGTTACATAACAAGTTTAAAGGATGTTGTGCTTACATATCTAAATATTATTCAAAGATTTTTAACTTGGAACCTGAAACAACAGAAACCTGGAACCTTTTTATGACCAAAATCCTTCTGCTCTCGGACACCCACTCCCATATCGATGACGCCATGCTAAAATATGCCCGTCAAGCAGATGAAATCTGGCATGCCGGTGATATTGGCTCATTAGCTGTTACCGATGCGCTGATTGGGCTTAAACCCCTACGGGCCGTATATGGCAATATCGATGACCATGTAATTCAAAAAGAATTTCCGCTGGACAATCGTTTTCGCTGCGAACAAGTCGATGTGTTTATCACCCATATTGGTGGCTATCCTCCCAAATATAATCCACGTACCAAGAAGCTGGTTCAAGAAAACCCGCCTAAACTTTTTATCTGCGGCCACTCTCATATCTTAAAAGTCATGTGGGACAAAAAACTGGGCGTATTACACATGAATCCCGGGGCCTGTGGCAAACACGGGTTTCATCAAGTGCGCACTATGTTGCGGTTTGTAATCGATGGAGAGGATATCAAGGATTTGGAGATCATAGAGCTAGGTAAAAGATGAGCCCCAATCAGAAATCGATTACTTTTTGTTAAGACAAACCTAAAATCATCAGAAGGTAAGAATATAATTTGCTTTATCGCTATTTTTAGCGACTTCCAAAAACACGCTATGGTTTGGATTACAAGAAAATACTAGGTTGTCATTGATGGAAAAAAAAGAAAGCAGGAAAAAGCAAGCACAGATTCTACGTGGTTTTAGGAAGTTACACCGTATGACCGGCGCTACGCTATTCATATTCTTTTTTATTATTGCCACTACCGGTTTCTTGTTGGGATGGAAAAAAAACACGGGCAACCTACTCGGTTCCCAAACCTATTTGGGCACTACGTCCGAATTAATTGAATGGCTGCCACTTGCCGAATTGCTCGATAAGGCCGAGACCGTAATAAAAGACTCGCTTTTGTTGGAGAAGCCGTTACAGCTTGACCGCATAGATGTGCGAAAGAACAAAGGTAGCCTGAAATTTATATTTGACAATTATTATGGGGTCCAGCTAGATGGAGCAACAGGCCAACTTTTGCATTTTGACAGAAGGCGTGCCGACTTTATAGAAAATGTGCACGACGCCTCAATTCTAGATACCTACTTTGGCACTGACGGCTATATAAAATTGGCCTATACTACCATTATGAGCCTAGCTTTACTTCTTTTTACCATTACAGGGTTTTGGCTTTGGTACGGACCTAAAAGAATGCGTAAAACGCATTGAGACTGTCTTAACGTCAGAAAAATGCTTCAATATGCAGGGCTCAAGTTAAATGATTAGCTTTCCTAGCAGCACTTAATGCACTGTATTTCGATGGACCTTACCTATCATGAAATAAAACACCTACCCTTGTTGGGGACTAAAAACAAAAACCCCGATGTTACCATCGGGGTTTTCTACGCACTAATACTACTAAGATGTCGAGTTCAACGTAAACGATCCACAGATTTTACAAGATCTTCATCCTTCTTTATGGCCCTATTGGCAAGGACCAAAAAAACGATAGAAAATACAGGAATCAGCATCCCAATACCCTTCTCAGAGACCGAAGTCCCTCCGGATAAATTTAGCGATCGGTAAACGAAAAATCCCAGTAAAAAAAGATTCAATATCATATTCAATCTGTTGAGCACAAATTGATTTTTTCTGTTTTTGAACAACATTATGGCTCCTAAGGCCAAAACTGAAGTTAAATAAAAAGCACTTGAAACCAGCAGGTCGCTTTTGGCGAATACTTCTCCCCCATCAACATCTAACCAAAGGTATAGCCAAATAGGCAGCAACGCACCAAATATGGCGACCAAGAGAAGATAAATTGATTGAATTCTTTGGATCATGCTGTTTTGTGCCTTTAAGCAGCGCAAAAATACACGTCTTTTTAAAAAATATCCACCTAATCTTGAAAATAATTTGTAATATTGCTACGTTATCAGTTGTAACACTTACCGTCAGGGAAATCTATCCCGAGTAATATCCACAAAAAACAGTACACTTCTTGTATTTTCTAAAGACGTATAATTTATACCTTACTTAATGTTTGAGATTTCAGATTTAAAAGCAAAAAAGCTTCCTGAGCTTCAGGAAATTGCGAAAGAACTTAACGTACCCAAGTTCAAAACACAGAAAAAATTGGATTTGGTCTACCAAATTCTCGACCTACAGGCCGCCAACCCGAAAGCGGTAGCCGAAGTAGCCCCCGAAAAACCCGCGAACAAGCCCAAACCTAGGCCACATAGGGCCAAAATAGTACACAATAAACCGGCTGACACTGGTGGTGCGCCTAAAACCGATGAGGCTAAACCCCAAGCGGCAGAAAGCCAAGAAACTAAAAAGCCTTCTCGGCCCAACCCTCGGCCGGCAAAAAAAGATTTTCAGAAAAGTTCGCCTCAACGTAACGAACAATCCAATAAAAAGCCACATCACCAGAAGAACAGCCATGAAAAGAGCAGTTCTACTTACGATAAGAGCAATTTTGACAAAGACCTCAAAAACCGTTATAAAGAACCTGAATTCGAATTTGATAGTATTATCGAAAGCGAAGGGGTACTCGACATTATGCAAGACGGTTATGGGTTTTTGCGTTCATCTGATTACAATTATCTATCATCGCCCGATGATATTTATGTATCGCAGTCGCAAATACGTCTTTTCGGATTAAAGACCGGAGACACCGTACTGGGCAATGTTCGCCCGCCGAAAGAAGGAGAAAAATATTTTCCGTTGATCAAGGTGAACAAGATCAATGGGATCGACCCTCAAATTGTTCGTGATAGGGTTTCTTTTGAGCATTTAACGCCATTGTTCCC
>JBATIN010000281.1:0-10028 GCA_049667765.1 Flavobacteriaceae bacterium | reverse complement strand
CCGTAAGGCCAATAAACGTCCAAGGTAGAAACACCCACAAAAAAGTATGAAAAAAGAATAAATAGTCACTACTGTTCGTTCCGATACCTTCACCGCTCATGCGTTCAAAGCTCTGTTCCCATAAAATAAAGAAAATACCACTTCGCTCTCCCCTCCCCCTAATAATCTTCTCCGGATGTAAATCAAATTGATGATAATACGCATAAAGCACAGGTAAAATTGTAATGGCGAAAACCACTAAGGCGACCAGTACTTTCCAATGCCATAATACGTTCCATTTTCGCGTATAGGCCAAATGACACAATAAGGGCAGCCCTAAAACCACCAATGCTATTTGGCCTTTGGTAGAGAATGCGATTGCCGCGCCAAACGCGCCAAGAATTATATTTTTAATACTTCTGGTTTCAATATATTCGGACAATTGCCAAATGGAAAAAATGGTAAATCCGGTTAAAACGGCATCGGTACGAACATCGATGGCCGAGAGCACAATGGTCTGCGCGGTCATAAAGATCAAGGCCGATAATTTGCCTACATTTTCGTTATACAATAATCGCCCTAATCCAAAGCAACTATAGGCACCTAAAAGTATAGCCAAAATTGCGGGTATGCGGTAAGACCAATCGTGAATGCCGAAAATTTTAAAAGAAAGAGCCGCCAACCAATAATGCATATGTGGCTTATCGAGGTATTCTTCGTGGCCTTTTATCAAGGTCAAGAAATCATTTTCTTGCACCATTCGCATGGCCATGACGGCAAACTGTGCAGAATCGTTCTCGAAAAGGGTCACGAACATTCCGGTGATATACACCAGTACGACCATAATGAGCAAAAACCAATACCTTCTATTAGAAATCATTGGGGAAATTTCTGTAGCGCAAAGATATACAACTTTAGGGCAATCCAGCTGAGTAATATTCCAATTAGCCCACCACTAATGACATCAAGAGGGAAATGAACGCCGATATAAATACGGCTATAGGCCATTAAAAATGCCCATACTATCAGAAAAACACCTAGGTAGCGAAATTTCTTATCCAGTACTTTAGAAAAGAAAAAGGCTATAGCGAACGAGTTTGCTGCATGAGCGGAGAAATATCCGAATTTACCTCCGCAGGTATCTTTTACCAAGCGCATAACCGTGTTGACTTCAGGGTCAAAACAAGGGCGTAGACGTTGAACGCCATATTTGAAAAAATCGGTCAATTCATTGGTCATGACCACCAATAAGATTACGGTTAGGCAGATCGTTAACGTTTTTTTTAAACCGAACTGTCGGTAAGTCAGGATTATTAAAATCAGATATAAAGGAATGGAGCTAAACTTATTGGTTACAAAAAGCCAGAACCCGTCCCAAGTAGGGTTTCCTAGATTGTTGAGAAATAAGAAGAGCTCTTTATCGTACCCGATGATTTCTTCCAGCATGGTAGTTATTCTTCGTATCTGGCAACCTCCCTATCGTAAAATTCGGTAGCGAGACGAATTAAATTTTCGGTTTCGCCTTCTAGGTCATCTTCATCCTCTTTTGAAAACTCTTCGAACCATTCGACCTCATCATTTTCTAAATTGATAACGAAACGAGGATATTCGGTATGGACAATGAATATGGACTCTGGGTGGTCGGTATTGTCTCCTAACAGAAATTTAGGTAATTGCATGTGTTGCTAAATTTTTATTCCTAGAAAGGAATTTTTATAAAACCTTGAATACTAAAGCACATAATTTTAATTCGCAGTGCCCTGGCAAAAGTACGACCTGCATCACCAATTTCCTACGCCAACTTCTTTCAACTTAACATTCAAGAACTAGAATCAGCTTGATTTCGGATCAATTTCTTGGTCAAATAATTAAATCGAATATACAACATAATCGCCGATGCGGTAAGGCCCGATAAAAGTCCGATCCAAATTCCGGTACTCTTTAAATCAGTATACAGGCCTAAGTAAAACGAAATAGGAAAACCGATCAACCAATAGGCAATAAAGGTAATAAAGGTGGGTATTTTTACATCTTGCAAGCCCCGTAAAGCCCCAAGAACCACCACTTGAATTCCATCGGAAATCTGAAAAAAGGCCGCTACCAAAAGTAACTGCGCCGCCAAAACCACCACTTCGGTATTATCGGTAATGTTCACCAGATCTTTTAGATCAAGGTATAAGGTAGGAAACCAATGCCTACCCAACAGAAAAAGGGCGGCGAAAACAAGTTCTATCAAAAATGTCAATAAAAATATGGATTGGGCAATACGTCTCAACTCCGCAAAACTCTGTAGTCCTTTTTGATTACCCACACGAATCATTGCGACAACCCCAAGTCCCATTCCGAACATGAAGGTCATGCTGCTCAGGTTCAATGCAATTTGGTTTGCCGCCTGGGTATTTTTGCCTAAAACACCGCTTAACCAAATCGCAACAGTAAAGATGGCCACCTCAAAAAACATTTGCAATGCAGATGGAAACCCAAGACCAATGATTTTGTCGATCACCTTTCTTTCGATCCTTTTAAAATCGATATTGGTCACGTAATCGTGAAATTTGGTTTTGCTTTTTAGCAAATACCAGATATGGAACACCATAAAGATCCGCGATACCAAGGTGCCGATCGCTGCGCCAACAATGCCTAGTTTAGGAAAGCCGAAGGTGCCAAAAATCAGCAAATAGTTCAGTACAATGTTTACCACATTCGCAAGTATCGCTGCATACATAGGATATCTTGTTTGTGAAAGACCTTCAGAAAACTGTTTAAACGCCTGAAAAATAATCAAGGGAACCAATGATAAGGCAACGAGGTCTAAATAAGGTATTGCCAGTTCCACCACTTCGGGCGGCTGTTTCATTAAATGCATCAAGGGTTTGCATAACAAAATTAGGCCAAAAAGTGAAACCCCTAGTAAGGTACAGAGCACAAGCCCATGCTTTAAGGCACTTTTGGCATCAGCTTTGTTCTTGGCCCCATCGGCCTCGGCGACCAACGGCGTTATCGCAGTAGAAAAACCAATACCCAAAGACATGGCGATAAACACAAAACTATTGCCTAATGACACGGCCGCAAGCTCGGCAGTACCTAATTGGCCCACCATAATATTATCAGCCAACTGCACGAATGTATGCCCCAGCATTCCTAAAATTACAGGAACGGAGAGTTGAATATTGTATCGGAATTCTTTGGTATAGTTGTGTAGCAATGGAAATTGGTTTCAGGTTTCTTTTTTCAGGTTTCCTGTTCAGTATGATGGCAATAGTTGATCATCGATCGTCTTTTAGGTATAGTCTTTACTCTAATGTCTTTGCTCTTTTATCGATTGTATTTATTCCCGTCTCTATTGCAATTTAGCTTCTTCCCAAAACACATCCATTTCGGCCAGGGTCATCTCTTTTAAGGTTTTACCTGAATCTTTGGCTTTTTTCTCAAGATATTGAAAGCGTTTAATGAATTTCTTATTGGTACGTTCCAGCGCACTTTCGGGGTCGACCTTTAAAAATCGGGCGTAGTTGATCATTGAAAAAAGTACATCGCCGAACTCGGCTTCAATCTTAGTTTGTTCGGCTATTTTTATTTCTTCTTGTAATTCGGCCAATTCTTCTTTAACTTTTTCGAAGACCTGTTCGGGCTTTTCCCAGTCAAAGCCTACCCCTGCCACCTTATCCTGTATACGGTTCGCTTTTACCATGGCAGGCAAACTTACCGGAACCCCTTCCAATACACTCTTTTTGCCTTCGTTTAATTTGATATTCTCCCAGTTCTGTTTTACCTCTTCTTCATTTGCCACAGTAACATCACCATAAATATGTGGGTGCCTATGGATCAACTTATCACAGATTTCATTACAGACATCGGCCATATCAAAATCATTGGTTTCAGAACCTATTTTTGCGTAAAAGACAAGGTGAAGTAAAACGTCTCCTAGTTCTTTCTTAACCTCTTCAAGATTATTATCCAAAATGGCATCACCGAGCTCATAAGTTTCCTCAATGGTCAAGTGGCGCAGGGTCTGCATGGTCTGTTTCTTATCCCATGGGCACTGGGCACGAAGTTCGTCCATTATGGTCAACAGACGATCGAATGCTTGTAGTTGGTCTTCTCTGGAGTTCATCCCTAAAAATTTTTTCAAAAGTACGAATACCCTAGACTACATGCTTGCTATTCCTAGCTAAATTAGAATACAGTTGATGGCCTTAGATAAGTTCGTGGTGGTTTTTTAACCCAACCTACGCGATTATGATTGAAGTCAATCACAAGCGAACTCGCCATTAGGTAAGACACCACGATAACCAAGTGCATTAAATCTTAAAAATGTGCCCAAAAACAAAGCATTTATCGCTACATTTAAGACACTTTAAACCAACAAAATTATGGATGTAGGCATCAAGTACCTCTTGCTACTTCTGCTTCCGGTTTTGACCATAGCCGATGGCCAAGATTTTGGAATGGTTGCCTATACAGAAGGGCCTGGTGATGATTCGCAGCGTCTTGAAAATTTAGAAACATCTAAGATTTCAGATGGACTTCCTCAAAATGCAATTGGGATTAAAGATTCCTTACCCGATTTAGAAAGTACCCTTGAAATTATTTCGATCTCTACTTTTGACCGAAAAGTAGTCTACCATATCCAAGGCCATATTGAAGCTCCAAATTGGTCTCCCGACGGCCAATCGCTCATCTACAACAGTCTGGGACTACTTTATAAAATTCCTGTAAAAGGTGGTGCTCCAGAAGTGATTCCCACGGGTTTCGCGAATAGAATAAATAACGACCACGGAATTTCGCCCGATGGAACACAATTGGTCATAAGCGACCAGACCGAAACGGGAAAATCGCTTATCTATTCCCTGCCCATTGAAGGAGGCGTTCCAAAGAAAATCACGCCAATAGGGCCATCATATTGGCACGGCTGGTCACCTGATGGTAAAACCTTGGCCTATTGTGCCGAACGAAACGGCAACTATGATATTTATACCATACCATTTCAAGGCGGTAAAGAAACTCGGTTGACAACGGCCGATGGGTTGGACGACGGTCCAGATTACTCACCTGATGGACAGTTTATTTATTTCAACTCCATGCGAACCGGAACGATGCAGATCTGGCGAATGAAAACGGATGGCAGCAATCAAGAACAACTAACTACTGATGAATACAACGATTGGTTCGCCCACCCATCACCCGACGGCAAGTGGATCGTTTATGTTTCTTTCGGTACTGAAGTGCCGGCGGGTAGCCATCCTCCCAACAAAGATGTAATGCTGCGACTTATGAACTTAGAGACGAAAGAGATTAAAGTAATGGCCAAACTTTTTGGTGGGCAGGGTACGATCAATGTTCCTTCTTGGTCGCCAGACAGTAGCCATGTAGCTTTTGTGAGTTATCACTTGAAGTACTGATTTTAATAGTAGACTATCTTTTAAAATTCGAAAATTATGATTCAGCGAAGAGATTTTTTAATAGGTTCAGGGGCAATAGCTCTAGGTTCTTTTTTATTTCCTTCTTCTTTATTTGCAAATGAATCCGGACAAAAATTCGGGGTTCAACTCTATTCCTTTAGAGATGCCATGGCCCAAGATGCCTTAGGCACTTTAAAACAGATCGCTAGTATCGGCATCAAAGAAATAGAGAGCGCCAAATCGGCTAAAGGACATTATTACGGCCTTAGCCCCAAAGAAATGATGAACTCATGTAACGACTTGGGTATGCAATTGAAAAGCGGACACGTACATCTTGACGCCCAGTTTCAAAAAACGTTGGAAGACGCCGCCATGGCCGAACAAGAATATGTCATCTGTTCTACCATGCCTTCTGATGGTCAAACTGTTGACAATTACAAAAAAGTCGCCGAAGAATTTAACAAGGCAGGCGAACGGTGTAGAAAACTTGGAATGAAATTCGGCTATCACAACCATGAATATGAATTTGAATCGGAAAACGGGCAAGTGCTATATGACGTTTTGATGGATAACACCGAGCCCGACCTTGTGCATATGGAATTAGATCTTGGCTGGGTCATCGTGGCCGGCAAAGATCCGTTACACTATTTCGCAAAGTACCCTGGCAGGTTTCCACTATGGCATTTAAAGGATATGGATATGACCAAAAAGGAAAGTACCGAATTCGGAAAAGGCGGCTTGGATATCAAAACCATGATGCAAAATCGGGAAGCCTCAGGGGTTAAACATATTTTTATTGAACAAGAAGAGTACGCCAGTACTCCTTTGGAAAGCATGAAAGACAATATGGCATTTTTAAAGAATCTTTAAGCAGTGTAGTTATGAAAAGAGCATTTTTGCTAGCAGCATTCTGTACTTTGGCAGCCTGTACCGCCCCTCAAAACTATGATACCGTCATACGAAACGGTCAACTCTATGATGGCTCGGGCAAGGCATCTTACCAAGGAGATATTGCCATTAACGCAGATACCATTGCGGCCATCGGAAACTTGGAAAAAGCGACCGCTACCACCGAAATCGATGCAAAAGGACTTGCTGTTGCCCCGGGCTTTATCAATATGCTTAGCTGGGCCAATGAATCACTTATTGAAGACGGTCGCTCACAAGGTGATATACGGCAAGGGGTTACCCTTGAGGTCATGGGTGAAGGTCATTCCATGGGGCCGCTCAATACCGAAATGCGCGAAGAAATGAAAGATGGCCAAGGAAGTATCATGTATGATATCGATTGGTCTAGCCTTGGTGAATACTTGACTTTTTTGGAGAAAAAAGGGGTATCTACCAATATCGCCTCCTTTGTGGGAAATGGCACATTACGGGAATTTGTTATGGGGTATGAAAACAGATTACCTACAGAAGAAGAAATGGAAACCATGAAAAGACTCACGCGAGAAGCCATGGAAGAAGGCGCGGTTGGCCTATCTACTTCTTTGATCTATGTACCCAGTGGTCATGCAAAAACCGATGAGATAGTAGCCCTAGCAAAGGTCGTAGCCGATTATGACGGTATGTATATTTCACATATCAGAGATGAAGAAGGCGGTTTACTCGCTGCTGTCAATGAACTGATCACGATTTCAGAACGGGCAAAACTACCCGCAGAAATTTATCATTTTAAAGCCTCCGGAAATGCGAATTGGCATCTTTTGGACAGCGCCATTCAACTGGTAGAAAATGCCCGACAAAAGGGGCTTCCGATTACTACCGACATGTATATGTACAACGCGAGTTCTACAGGCTTGAATGTGGTACTTCCCGCATGGGCAAAAGAAGGGGGACATTCTGCAACAATGAAACTCATCGAAAATGCCGAAACTCGTAAAAAGATGATGGACGAAATCGATTTTCATGTACCGCCCGACAAAATACTTCTCGTCGGTTTTCGAAATAAAGAACTTAGAAATCTCATCGGTAAGACCTTGGCCGATGTCGCCAAAGAGCGAAATAAAACCGCCAATGAAACCCTGGTCGACCTTATTTATGAAGACGATAGCAGAATTCAAGTGGTCTATTTTTCCATGTCGGAAGAGAACATTAAAAAGAAATTGAAACTGCCCTACATGAGTATTTGTTCCGATGCGGGATCCTATGCCACCGAAGGGGTATTTTTAGAGCAAAGTACGCACCCAAGGGCCTACGGCTCATTTGCGAGATTATTAGGCCACTATGTTCGTGAGGAAAAAGTAATATCTTTAGAAGAGGCCATCTATAAATTGACCACGCTACCTGCCACGAATCTTAAGTTAAAAAAAAGAGGAGCACTAAAAGAAGGGTATTTTGCAGACGTTGTGCTTTTCGATGCAGAAAAAATCAAGGATAATGCTACTTTCGAAACGCCTCATCAATATGCCACGGGAATGCGGCATGTTTTTGTGAACGGACAACAGGTATTAAAAGATGGGGAACACACAGGCGCTTTTCCTGGAAGGTTTGTAAAAGGCCCAGGGTATAAAATAGTAAAACAAAAATAAATATGACTAAAATGAAATCAATACAATTTTTAGCACTAATACTATTCACCTTTTGCACCTGCAAGGCCCAAGAAACAAGCATTTTCGCAGATGGCGCCGAACTTACCCTCTTGGCCGATGGCTTTGACTTTACCGAAGGTCCGGCGGTTGATAAAAACGGCGATGTATATTTTACAGATCAACCCAACGATCGAATCGTAAAATGGGATGTCGCTGATAATTCGGTTTCAGATTGGATGAAACCTGCAGGGCGATCTAACGGACTCTATTTTGACCATGATGGAAATCTATTATCCTGTGCCGATGATAAAAATGAACTATGGCGAATTGATATGGAAAAAAACACCACGGTGCTCATCGACAATTTTGAAGGTAAATTATTAGGCGGACCTAACGACCTTTGGGTCGATAGTAAGGGCGGCATCTATTTTACCGATCCTTTTTATGACCGACCATGGTGGGAGCCAACTGATAATAGAATTGATGAACGTCGCGTGTATTATGTAACTCCCGATATTGGCGAGGTCAAAATTGTCGCCAAAGATTTTGTCATGCCAAATGGCATAATAGGTTCTGCGGATGGAAAAAGCCTTTACGTGGCCGATATTGGTGATAAGAAAACGTATATATATCCTATAAACGAAGATGGAAGCCTAGGAGACCGAAAATTGTTCTGTGAACTCGGGTCGGATGGAATGACCTTGGATACTCAAGGAAATGTTTATCTCACGGGCGATGGGGTTACTGTCTTTAATTCAAAAGGAGAACAGATCCATCATATCGCTGTTCCTGAAAAATGGACGGCCAATGTGACTTTTGGCGGACCTAAACAGAATATTCTTTTTATCACGGCCATGGATTCGGTATATACCATGGAAATGGCCGTAAACGGAATAAGATAATCATGACATGAAAGCCGCCATTCGAAGAAAATATGTTACTCCCGAAGGTCTTAAAATCGAGACTGTGCAAAAGCCAGTAACAAAAGCAAATGAACTGCTCATAAAAGTACATGCCACCACGGTCAATAGAACCGTTTGTGCCATAGTCACCGGAAAACCTTTTATCATGCGCTTTTTTATCGGGCTTTTAAAACCTAAAAGAAGCATACCCGGAACCGATTTTTCGGGTAAAGTGGAAGCTGTGGGCGAGGAAGTAAAGTCTTTCAAAATTGGGGACAGGGTTTTTGGTTTTTACGACGAGGGTTTGCAGTCACAGGCAGAATACATGACAATTTCAGAAGAAAAAGCCGTGGCGACCTTTCCTGAGAATTTCACTTTTGAGGAGGCCGTTGCCTGTCTTGAAGGCGCACATTACGCCTATAATTTCATCAACAAAGTAAAAATATCCCCAGAACAAAGAATAATGGTCAATGGAGCCACCGGAGCTATTGGTTCTGCAATGGTTCAATTACTTAAAAACTTTGGAGCGTCGGTAACCGCGGTTTGCAACACCAAGAATGTTTCTAGAATAACAGCATTGGGCGTAGACAGAACTATAGATTATTTGAAAGTCGATTTCACTAAAGACAATGATAAATACGATTATATTTTTGATGCGGTCGGCAAAAGTACTTTTGGAAAATGCAAGTCCTTATTAAAAAAAGGAGGCGTCTATATTTCCTCTGAATTGGGACCTTGGGCCCAAAACCCTTTTTTGGCACTTGTAACTCCTTTATTCGGAACTAAAAAAGTAAAATTCCCGCTGCCTACCAATATAAAGCAGAGTGTTTTGTTAATGGTTGATTTGATGCAAAAAGGAAAATTTAAACCCATAATCGATAGAACATACCCCCTTGAACAAGTCGCCGAAGCCTATAAATATGTTTTGACGGGCGAAAAAACCGGAAATGTCATCCTCACCATATGCTGATACAGCATTCCCACCCCTAATACAATTAAATCAAGATATTTAAGAATATCCTAAAAATGAATATCTTGTGGCAACCATAAAAACCGAAAATCATGAGCTGGAAAAATCTATTCGACCTAGAACAAATGCAAGAAACAGTTGAACGAATCAACGCATTAAATTCAGAAACACAAGCAAAATGGGGCAAGATGAACGTTACGCAAATGTTGGCGCATTGTAATGTTGCCTATGAACTGGTTTACAC
>JBATIN010000280.1:0-16220 GCA_049667765.1 Flavobacteriaceae bacterium | reverse complement strand
CTTGCAGGGATCGGCATGTTGACCGGACTTTTGTTCTTCTGGAGCGGAATTCGAAAAAACGTTTTTGGGAATAGAGGTTTGCCCCCCAATGAACAGGTAATGGATAAAAAAGTTATGGGTATTCGACAAGGCACCCTAGTACCCGTATTGGCCGTTCTAGCGGCTCCGTTGATTGCGTTTTTACTCTCGTCATATAAGGCCTTGGGGGCCGAAGGAAGCTTTTTTGAAGATCAAAACATCGTCAACATCATCTTTAAATTGATCGGTATTTCTATACTTATATACTTAGGGACTATTATGGTGAAGGCCACGGTCGATGAGCGTAAGAAACTAATAGTGGCAGTACTGATTACCTTTTTTATGACTATTTTTTGGGGATTTCATGAACTTTCGGGAAGTGTGATTACCCTTTTTGCAGCACGAAATGTTGAACTTACATTGATGTCGGCAGCTCAGACCAATTCACTGAACTCTATGTTCATTATTATATTGGCTATTCCTATTTCTATGATGTGGACCTATTTGAGCAAAAAAGGGAATAATCCTAGAACCCCATATAAATTTGGATTAGGACTACTTTTTGCCGGAATCAGTTTTTATGTATTATCCATAAGCGGGGCGAGCGCCAATGAAAATGGATTGGTGCCGTTCGCATATCTATTACTGATGTACTTCTTGCTTTCAGTAGGTGAACTTTTTATGTCACCCGTTGGTCTTTCGAAAATTACCGATCTTTCACCAAAAAGAATTGTAGCCTTCATGATGGGGGTCTGGTTTTTATCATCCGCCTTTGCCTTTCAAGTAGTCGGGTTTATTGGAAAACAATTGGCAATTGAAAGTACCGATAAGAATATAGGGGGCTTTGAAACCCTAACGGTGTATACCGATGGCTTTATGTTAATTGCTAAATATTCCATTGCAGCGGGGGTTTTAGTGCTTTTGGCATCACCGTTGATCAAAAAGTTGATGGGTAATGTACATTAAGGCAAGGGTATAAAACAATAAGCTCCCCTTTCGCCTGTATAGTGAAAAGGAAGTTTTCTTTTGGCACAGGTTCTCTGCCATCTTTCAATATAACTTCTATAGTTACTGCCGTCGGCGATAATTTGTTTCGGCTGGATGGAATCGAGAAGACGGTCCAGATTTAGTTTTGGCGATTCGGTCAAAACGAGGTATTCTGGTTTTGAAAAGCCTTGGGGATATACGCCCAAGCTATCGATAACCAGCAATTTTTCTTCTGCGATACGATACACGTTCTTTAAGGTGTCATGTTTTACCGCAGTAATTCTTTCGGCGATAGTATAATCGGTAGTCAAGCGTTCTGCAGGTTGTTTTACTTTGCTATAAACAATTAGACTATCACCCGTTTGATGCATTAAAATTGTGTTTCGGGTCTGATGGGCAATAACTAGTGCTTCCTTATTTTTCGTCTGTATGGTTTGGTAAAAGGCCCAAGATTGAAAGAGGACGATAGCCATTAAAAATGCAACCGTTCTCTTAAAAGTAGCTTTAGTTAAAACCAGAAGTAAACTAACAATGATCAAGTAGGCTAAAACCAATTGTATCCGGTCAAAAGGAATGTTCTGCAATACAAAAGCTTCCTGCTGTGCTACCCAGCCGATAATATCGTTCATCCATCCAATCAAGAAATTATACCCCTTTACAAGTAGTTCGGGCAGCACATTGGCAAGTGATAGTGCAATGACCAGAATACCTATCCCCAAAATCAATCCTAAAAACGGAATAATCAGAAGATTCGAAATAAAAAAAAGTCCGGGAAATTGATGAAAGTAAAAAAGACTAATGGGCAGCACGCCAAGTTGGGCAGCGATACTCACCGATAGCAATTGCCAAAAATAGCGCACGACAGTGTTTTTTGGATCCCAAAACCGTTGTAACAAAGGGTAGATCCATACAATAGCGAATACCGCGGCATAGCTCATCTGAAACCCCACGTGAAACAACAACATCGGGTTGAAAAGCAATAGAATAAAGAACATGGATAGAGCCAAAATATTAAAGGTATTGCCAGGTCTGTTCAAGTAAAGGGCGTAAGCAACGAAGGTAAACATGGTAACGGCCCTAACGATGGAGGCCGACAAGCCCGCCAAAAATGCAAACCCCCATAGCAACATAACAATAGCCACAAGTTTTACGGTTTTTCCATAGGGAAGTAAGGCTAAGGGTCGTAATAAAAACTGGAGAAGCAACAATAGAATTCCAATATGCAGTCCGGAAACCGCCAAAATATGAACAGCGCCCGCATCTTTAAAGTTGTTGTAGGTTGATTCTGAAATGTCATGGCGCTGCCCTAACAATAAGGCCTGAATAATGCCCAACTCTTCTTCCCCAAAATTGGACTTCTTAAGTTTATCTATGATGCTGTTTCTTAGGGAAGCCGCAATGCCGAAAAGGGTCTTGGAAGGGTTTTTCTGAAGGATAAAATTAGCATCCCGTATTTGCAGTTGATGGGTGATTCCCAAGCCTTCCAGGTAATTTTTATAATCGAATTGATGCGGATTTAAAGGGGTCCTTATGGTTTGGGCCTTTGCAAAGATGTAAACTTCATCATCGACCTTTAAATTTTGCCGTAGACTGTCCGCCGAAAGACTTAACAACAGTTTTCCGGTACTATTTTTTCCATTTAAGTTCTGAACCTTGGCAATATAACGATCATTGAAATCAGTTGGTTTCATGACCTCTCGAATTTTTAAGTGCCATACCTTGTTTTTCTCAAGACCTTGGTGGGTGTAATGCGAAGCATAATTCTTGTCTTGGGATACTGCTATGGAAAAAACACCGATACCGATAGTTGCGACAGTCGCTATACTACCGAATAGAAATGATTTTTTACGGTCACTTTTGAGATAAGACCATGCCAATGCCGAAATGGAAATACTATTTAAAAAGAAGGCCGCCTTGATGTCTATTTGTAAATAATAGCCAATCAAGATCCCTGTAATCAAGCACAAAGTGAGCTTAATAGGAATAAATTTAAGTAGTTGCATTGGGCCGGGATTACCCTCTAAAGTAACTAAAATTCAAAGAACTCGGGTGGCTTTCACAAAAGCGTAGTTCCAATAGCCTTCTCGTAAAGAAGACACAATAACGCCCCTAGAGGTGGAAGCATGAATGAATTTTATTTCGTCACCTTCAATGGCCACGACCATGCCTACGTGGTTTATTTGTTTTCTTCGCTTATTCGTCCTAAAAAACAGCAAGTCGCCTTTTTCAACATGGTCTACCTTTATACGTTGCCCTTCTTCGGCCATTTGGTACGATATACGAGGTAACTGTACATCGTGTTCCGCGAATGCCACGTATAGCAGTCCTGAGCAATCCATTCCTTTTTTGGTGGTGCCACCATATTTATATCGGGTACCCGAAAAGGTGAGGGCGGTACCGATGATCTCCTCGGCTTTAGAAGAACTTCCTGAAACATTTGCAATGCTTTCGCGTGGTTTTTTATCAGAATCAGTTTTTTTGGAAGCCTCAACAGTAACTTTACGTTCTGCCCTGTATGTAGTTCTTTTTTTTACCGAGCCGCAGCTGACAAAAAGAAATAGAAGAATAAAACAGGTTAGGTTTCGCATCGTTGAGCGTATAATTTGACCGCTTTATCGTCAAAATTACACAAATATTTAATCTTTTTCGGAGTAAAATTTTTCAACTCTCGAGACCTTCGATGATAAGTTGCGCCGTTTTTTCGCTTGCTCCCGCCCCCCCCAATTTTTTGGCCAACTGGTCATAGGCTTTCAATTGCGCCTCACGGGAAGGGCCATCGAGTATTTTGGTAAGTTCTATTTTAAGGTTTTTAGTCGTAAGTTCGCCCTGTAATAATTCTTTCACCACCTCATTATCCATAATTAGATTGACCAGCGAAATATACTCAAGCTTGATGATGCGTTTTGCAATTTGATACGAAACCCAATTGGCGCGATAACATACCACTTGGGGAACTTGGTAGAGTGCCGTTTCCAAGGTGGCCGTGCCACTGGTAACTAGTGCGGCATGGGCCATGCTCAACAAATCATATGTTTTGTTGGATACGAAGGCCACATTTGGGTTGTCTAAAAAAGACGTATAAAATTCACGTTCAAGACTAGGGGCACCGGCAATGACGAACTCGTATTCTGGAAAGTCGCCCACTACAGAGAGCATAAGGTTCAGCATCTTTTCTACCTCTTGGGCACGGCTGCCAGGCAAAAGTGCAATTATTGGTTTTTCGGGATCAAGATGGTTTTCGCTTCGAAATTGATCCGCATCCATTTTAGGCCTATTTTCCATGGCATCGAGCAACGGATGCCCAACAAATTGTACCGCAAAGCCATGCTTGCCTTCATAGAACGCTTTTTCAAAAGGTAGAATAACGTACATTGCATCGATATCCCTTTTTATTTTTTCAATGCGTCCTTCACGTGATGCCCAAATTTGTGGTGAGATATAATAGTTCGTTTTAAACTGATGTGTTCTTGCCCATTTAGCAATACGCAAATTAAAGCCTGAATAATCGATAAAAACGATAACATCGGGCTTGAATAGCAAAATATCTTCTTTGCAGAATTTGATGTTCGCAAAAATGCTATTTACATTTTGCAGTACCTCAAGAAAGCCCATAAAAGCTAATTCTTTGTAATGCTTCACCAATGTTCCTCCGGCATTTTGCATGAGATCACCGCCCCAGCACCGAATCTGTGCGGCTGTATCCTTGGCCTTTAAAGCCTTGATAAGATTGGATCCGTGAAGGTCTCCCGAAGCCTCTCCAGCGATGATGTAATACTTCATATTAATTTTAAGTTCAATTTCAACCCTTAGAATGTGATTCAACTACGCTCGGCATAACATGATCAAAGTTTGGGTTTAGAAGCTAATCTCTATGGCATTGTTTGTCATTATTTATTCTTCATCAACTTCAACCTTAAGCCTTAAAAAACCTTATAATACAAAATAACCAACGCCGTTAACAAGGTTGCGACCAAAACTCCTTTGGCACGCTGATCTCTTTTAATCTTTAAAAATCCAAAAAATGCGGCCAAATTCAAGATGGCGCCTAGCGCTAAAAGGCTTCCAACATGCCCTTGTGAAACCGCAGCCTCAAAAGTATCGACAATACCAAAATCGGAAAATAATAGTATGTATAAAAGTGTACCGATGGTGTTGGCAATGACTCCCACTGCAAAACCTATAATCAATTCTTTTTTACTCTTCATAAAACAAGTACAATTTCTATTCTTTAACTGTGTTTCGGCTGCGCTCGGCGTGACATTTATCCTAATTAGTATTGCCCTGCCCTTCGCCTAAACTCTTGGTAAAATATACTCTAAATCAATCTTCTTAATCATATACAAATTACTTTGTGCTTCAACTTTAAAAATCCCAAGCATTGATTTGTTGAATCGCATGGTGGGCGGTTAGATCAAACTGAGTGGGAACTACTGAAATATACCCATTGGCCAAGGCCCATTCATCGGTATCTTCCCCTTTGTCGAGTAATTCAAATTCACCTGTGAGCCAATAATAATCTTTTCCCATGGGGTTGGTACGGTGATCGAACTTTTCCTTCCAGTTGGCCCGGGCCTGTCTGCAGACCTTAATTCCTTTAAAGTCATGTTCCGCCAATTTTGGCAGGTTCACATTTAGAACCACCCCGTTAGGCATACCGTTTTGTAGTGCTTCGGCCACAATTTTTTTAATGTACTTACCTGCAGGCTCAAAATCGGCCTCCCAGGCATAGTCGCAGAGTGAAAATCCGATAGCGGGTATGCCTTCGATGCCAGCTTCAATGGCCGCGCTCATAGTACCTGAGTAAATAACGTTGATCGATGAATTAGAACCGTGGTTGATTCCGCTGACACAGATATCGGGCTTTCTTTTTAAGAGCATTTGTAAAGCTAATTTCACACAATCGGCCGGTGTGCCGCTGCAGCTATATTCTTCTTTGGACCCATCGTGTAAATCAACGCTCATTTTTTTAGAATAAAGGGCATTGTCAAGGGTAATCGCATGCCCCATGCCAGACTGCGGGCTATCAGGGGCAACGACGACCACATCGCCCAAAGATGACATAAAACGGATCAAAGCCCTTAGTCCAGGAGCGGTTATTCCATCATCGTTGGTGACCAAAATCAAGGGTTTCGACATAAGGTATACTTTAAATCACAAAAATACGTTTAAAAAAAGAACTCGCCCTTTGGGACAGGTTAACAAAAAATTATTGTTTTCCTAGGATAACTGGCATGGTTTTTTCAGTATCTTAGGGAAATGAACAAAATCGGGCTTTCCATTGGAACTCATGAAATGTGGATGGCGAATGTTAATATAAAAAATAACGAATGAAAAGGAATTTAGCCTACGCATTGACCATAATGCTTATTGCAGTAGCTTCATGTAGTTTTACTAATAAATCTTTTGCCAATGATGATAAGGACAAGTTGTTGTTAGACCTTATCACCTATGTACTTGAAAAAGGGCATTACGAACCCAAAAATATAGATGATGATTTTTCGGTTAGTGTCTTTGAAGACTTTGTCGACATTATCGACCCTACAAAACGCTACTTTTTGGATAGCGATATCAAAGAATTCGAGCAGTACAAATATCAGATAGACGACCAGATCAAAAATACCGATATTTCATTTTTCAATTTGGTACATGAACGTTTGATGTTGAGAATGGGCGAGGCCAAAGAAATATACAAAAGCGTACTTGAACAGCCTTTTGATTATTTACAGAACGAATCCATTAACATCGATTATGACAAAGTACCCTTTGCATCTTCAAAGGAAGATTTGAAAGAACGCTGGAGAAAGCAGTTGAAATATGCTACAATGGGTACATATGATTCTAAAATTACGTTGAACGACCCAGAGGAAAAGGTGAAGCTCGAAACTGAGGGCGACGACCTGGCAGAAGAGTTTAGTTCACCCAGTGAAGCCGATAGTAAGTCGTTGAGCAAACCCCTTACACCCGAGGAGGCCGAAATAGAGGCCCGAAAGTATACTAAAAAGACCTTAGATGAGTTTTTTGATTTTGTTGATGACCTTCAACGAAAAGATTGGTTTGTACAATACATCAATACCATTGTGGACAAATTCGACCCACATACCTTCTATTTTGCGCCCGAAGAAAAAGAAAAATTCGATACCAGTATGTCGGGTAAGTTTGAGGGAATCGGTGCCCGGTTACAGAAAAAACCGGAAGGTGCCAAAATTACCGATATCATATCAGGTGGTCCCGTTTGGCGCGATGCCCGTTTAGAAGTGGGTGATCTGATCATTAAAGTAGGGCAGAAAAATGAGGAGTCTATCGATATTGTCGGGATGCGGCTCGAAGATGCCATTAAAATGATCAAAGGCCCTCAAGGTACTCAAGTAGATCTCACCGTTCGAAAGATCGACGGTTCAATTGAAATTATTTCCTTGACTAGGGATATCGTAGAACTTGAAGAGTCGTACGCAAAATCGGCGAACATAATAAAAGGCGAACAGACCTTTGGGTTGATCAATTTGCCTAAATTTTATGTCGATTTTGAAGATTACTCAGAACGCAATTGTGCCACCGATGTTGCAAAGGAAATAGAAAGATTAAAGCAGGCCGGTGCCGAGGGGCTTATTTTAGACCTTCGCGATAATGGTGGTGGTTCATTAAAGACCGTGGTTGAAATGGCCGGATTGTTTATAAAAGACGGCCCCATTGTACAGGTGCGTTCCAATGGTCAAAAAAGAGATGTATACGATGATAAGGATGAGCGTATACAATGGGATGGCCCCTTGGTCATTTTAGTAAACGAACTATCGGCATCGGCCTCCGAAATTTTGGCCGCGGCCATGCAAGATTATAAAAGAGCGGTAATCATAGGCAGCAAACAGACCTTCGGTAAAGGTACTGTCCAAAATGTAATTCCGTTAGATAATATTGTTCGAAGTAGTGAACACGGCGATCTTGGTGCTATTAAATTGACTACGCAGAAATTTTATCGGATCAATGGGGGTTCTACCCAGTTAGAAGGCGTAAAAAGTGATGTAGTAGTACCAGACCGTTATAGCTATATAGACTTAGGCGAACGTGATCAAGAGAACCCATTGAAGTGGGACGAGATCGAACCAGCCTCTTACCAACTGTGGGACGGGTACATCGATTACGAGCAAACCATTGCCAATAGTAAAAAACGTATGGCGGCCAACCCTCAGATTGCCATGATCGAAGAGAATGCCCGATGGTTAAAAGACGAACAAGATGAAACCGAAATCTCGTTAAATTATGAAGTATACAAGAGCGAGGAAGCCAAAGACAAAGAGAAATCGAATTATTTTAAAACCCTATCGGACTATGATTCACACTTAACCTTCAAGTCGTTACAGTACGAAGAAGCATTGTTTACCCAAGATACCGTACTGCGCGAGAAAAGAGACCGATGGCATAAGAACCTTGCCAAAGATGTCTATGTTGAAGAAGCCATTAATGTGCTTCAAGACCTTAAAATAAATAATATTAAAAATGCCAAGTTGGCGAGTGTAAAGGGGTAATCCTCATATATGATAGTATTAAAAAAGCCCCGTTCATATGAACGGGGCTTTTTTTAGGTTTATCGTGCACTAAACTATTTTGAAAACTTCACGTTACAGGAATACGTATCTTTTTGTATAGCGATGCCGTCAATATGTTTAGTGACGAATTCTTTGATCCAATGATTATAGGTGTCCGATTCGGGCGTTATATTCTTGGCCTTCATCTGCTTATAATATTCGCTTTCCCATTCTTGCTTGCCCCTGCAATTTGGCCAGACCCCCTCTGGCGCTGTTGGGGTTTCAATGTTTTTGGTTTTACGCTTAAAAAATGTTTTACTACACCTGCTAACATAATTTTTCTTTAATTTATTATGAAATGGATTTAACAAGTTCAATTGAATCCAAACGCGTGGCATCTAATTCCTTGGCAAACTTATTCATCAACCATTGCAATTTTGGGTTTATATAGGTTTTGCAAAATGGTTTTTCAGGATTGTTATAAAAATAATTAACAAATTTTTCTTCAGAAGGTTTAAAGTTGGCAAAAGGCAGTATCTCGGTAATGAGCTGCTGCCCGAACACCTCTTGAAATTGGTTCAATAGCTGCGATGCCTTTGTTTTTTGTGTTTCGGAATAGGTGTAAACTGCCGAACGGTATTTTGCCCGCATACTATGGTCTGAAGTACTTTGGTGGGTATATAGGTGAATTTCCATTAGTGTTGCCAATGAAATTTGCTGCGCATCAAAATGTACGATGACCGCTTCGGAGAAATGCGTATTTGGGCCATGGGAAGCTACAAAACCCTGTTCCACTTTTTGTACACCCTTCAGTGATTGAAACACAGCTTCGGTACACCAGTGGCAACCTCCGCCCAAGGCAACTTTATCTAGTTTGCGGCCTGTCTCTTTTTTCATTTTACTCGCTTCGCTCCATGAATATAGCATGAGAAATACGTTTCGTTAGTCGAACGAGGTAGGGTAATCTTACTAAGGCTAGTCACGTTTCGAATTTATTTGAATTAAATTTGCCCTATGGCAAACCCTAGTAAAAACAAAATTATTTACACCGCAGTGTTTCTGGTCTGTATCATAGGCTTTTGGCTCTTTGAAAATTTCTATACCCCTGCCACCTATGCTGCCGGGCCCGATGATGGCGCCCCTACCGAGATCGCCGAAAATCTGTTGCCCAGTTCTACTACAGGTGAGCTCGTAGACCATGAGCATTTTAGTTTATCGTATAATGAGCCTTTTGAGCAGGCTGAGTGGGTGGCCTATTTGTTGAAAAAAAGCCATTTGACCTACGATGATCGCAAGCGCCCCTATTTTATCGAGGACCCAAAAGTACCTACAAAGTCCGCCGATTGGCGTAACTATAAAGGTTCTGGCTATGATCGGGGGCATCTTTGTCCTGCAGGTGACCGAAGGTTTTCAGAGCAGGCCTATAACGAGACTTTTTATACGAGCAATATAAGTCCACAAGACCGTGATTTCAATGCCGGGGTCTGGAACAGGCTTGAGCTGCAAGTGCGGCAATGGGCTAAAAAATATGGGACACTCTTTGTAGTCACCGGCGGAGTATTGGAAAGTGGTTTGGAAGAAATAGGTGAAGAAGATGTTGACGTACCAAAGCGGTTCTATAAGATTGTGGCCAGGGGAGAGGGCAAAGATCTAAAGGTAGTCTCCTTTTTAATAGAAGGAAAGGAAAGCACAAGGCCCCTAAAAGATTTTACCGTTTCGGTAGACCAACTAGAACAACTTACCGGAATCGATTTTTTTGAAAAGCTTAATGACGATCTGCAAAATCCACTAGAAAAAGAGCGAGACTTAAGCAACTGGAAGTTTTAAAGAAATAGTCGCGGTGTGCTATACGCTTTACGCTAAGCGCTAACTCAAAAAATGTTATATCCCTTCCTTCAATCGATTCGAGTCGAGTTTTAGAAAAACAAATAGCAGCATAGTAAAGAACAATAGGCCCGACCCGCCATAGCTAAAAAAGGGTAAAGGAATACCTATAGTAGGCAACAAGCCAATGACCATCCCAACATTGATGAAGTAATGAATCAATAAGATCGAAATAACTCCATAGCCGTACATTCGAGCAAATCCTGTTTTTTGTCGTTCGGCTAAATAAACCAATCGCAAGAGTAAAAATGTAAAGAGGAGTACTACGGTGGTGGTTCCCACAAAACCCCACTCTTCACCTATTGTGGTCAAAATAAAATCGGTCTGTTGCGCGGGTACAAAGTCTCCCTTGGTACGGGTGCCCTCTAAAAATCCTTTTCCATAGATGCCGCCCGATTCAATGGCTTTTTCCGATTGGTAGGTATTATATCCGATCGTCTTTCTAATTTGTTCAAGTTTCGCCGGATCTTTTTCAAGACGCAGCCAGAGTCCAAAACGGTCACGGTGACGTTGTTCAAAGACATTGTTGAACACAAAGTTCACCGAAAGCGAAAAGAGAATGGCTACAAGGGTAAACAAGATTAGCGGCGCCATGCGAACCTTAAAGGTCTTCTTTTTTAACACCAAGAATAGTATTAGGAGTAGTATTAAAACAATACTTACCCATACCGTGCCGAAGATCAAGGTACATAAGAACACTAAAATAGAAAGTACGGCGATGCCCAGATAGTATAAAGGAAGTCCTTCTCTGAAAATCACAAAAACCAAGGCAAAAAAGACCAACGCACTCCCAGGGTCAGGTTGTGGAATGATCAAGATGGCGGGAATCAAAACAATCGCAAATGCATAAAGCTGATCTTTGCTTCGTTTTATATCGGTCTGGATATCGCTCAAATATTTGGCTAATGCTAAAGCTGTTGCGGTCTTGGCAAGCTCTGAGGGTTGTAGGTTGAAAAACCCGAGGTCGTACCAAGAGGTAGCCCCGGCAATGGTTTTACCGAATACAAAAAGCCCTAGTAGCAATACTATGGCAATTAAATAAAATACACTCGAAAACCTCTCGTAAAAATTTGCTTCAAGAGCCAGAATGATTATTATGGAAACAAAGCTTGCGCCAATAAAAAAAATTTGCTTTCCGTATAGGGTGTTGAAATCGAAAATAGAGGTATCGGTTTCTGTGAAGGTACTCGAATAAATGCTGACCCAGCCAATAGCGACTAAGGCGATATATAAGAAAATGGATAGCCAATCGATACGCTTAAGAATACTTTTACCAGTCATACTGTTTCTTCTTTAGCCCCCTACCGGTTCAACAGGTTCAGGTTTTTTTGCATGTTGGCTCCAGTCTTTTTCGTTTATTTTGAACGGTTGTCCGCTATATGGTTTGGCGTATTCCGATTCCAAGGTTCGCTCGAGCATGCGTTTTTCAAGATCCTTTCTTGTAATTTCTCCCTTTAGATATTTTTCGATTAAAAGCGATGCGATGTGTCCCGCGTATCGCGCACCAAAGTATCCATTCTGAATGTAGACTGCAATGGCGATTTTCGGATTATCTACAGGGGCAAAAGCTACGAAAACTGAGTTATCGGTCAGCTGGGTCTTTACACTATCTATTTTAATGAAGTTCTCAACGGTACCGGTTTTTCCGGCAATTTCTATTCCTGGAATCTGCAAACTTGCTGCGGTACCATGGCGGTATACATCGGCCATGCCCTGTACCACGGGTTCGAAATGTCTTTTTTCTATGGTCGTGTATTTGGCCTCAACGAAATCGGGTATGCTTATTTCCTTACCATCTATTTTTTTAAGTACGTGCGGGGTAAAGAAATGGCCTCTATTGGCTATGGCAGCGGTCATATTTGCCAATTGCAAAGGGGTGACGTTTACCTCGCCTTGCCCTATGGCGTTGGAGTAGGTAGTGGTGGCCGACCAACGGTTTTTGCCGTCGCCGTACCATTTGTTATACAAATCTGAGCTTGGTACGGTACCTGGTCTGCCTGTATATAGATCTGAACCTAAATACGACCCGAAACCGAAGCTTTTAACATGTTTTTCCCAAACATCCATTGCCTCTTGGCTAGTTGGAAATTGATCAAAAATCTTTTTATAGACCCCAACGAAATACGCATTGCATGACTTATAGATTCCTACGTTTAAATTTCTTGACCCACCACCACAATGACATCCTTTTTTACTTCGTCCTATATAAAACCCGTGATGACAGGTAAATGAGGTTTCCGGCATTATCGCGCCTTCCTGTAATGCGATTAAAGCGTTAATCGTCTTAAATGGCGATCCCGGACTTTTCTCGAAAGATATGGATCGGTCAAAAGTAGGTTTTGATATAGAATCGTAATGTAATTTGCTATAATTAGCCGATCGTTCCCTACCCACCAAAAGTGAAGGGTCATAGGTGGGCCCAGATATCATGGCCAATATTTCACCAGACGAGGGCTCTATGGCAACAATCCCTCCCCATTTACCGTGCATCAGTAGTTCTCCGTATTCCTGTAGCGCCTTGTCAATGGTGATATTGATTTCTATACCCTGTTCGGGCAAGGTGTCCCAAGTACCATTTTTATAAGGTCCGATATCACGGTTGAACCTATCTTTTTGAATGTACTGCACCCCTTTACGGCCGCGCAATAGGTCTTCATAGACTTTTTCTACACCGGTACGCCCGGTCAATTCACCCTGCACATAATATGGATTTTTGGCAAGGTCACGTTCATTAACTTCACTGATATACCCTAACAAATTCGCCGCACTATTTGTGTCGTAAAAACGTAATGATCGCTTTTGAATGTAGAATCCTTCATAATGCCGCATTTTTTCCTGTAGTCGCGCATAATCTTCTTTTGAAAGTTGGGGCACTAGCACAGAAGGTAACCTAGGAGAATAAATTCTCGCCTTTCTTAAGGTATTTATAAACTTTTCCTTGTCAATCCCTAGCAGGTTGCAAAACTCCAAAGTATCCAGAGGTTTTACCTCACGCGGTATGACCATGACGTCATAAGCTGGTTGGTTACCTACAAGCAACTCCCCTTTACGGTCATAGATGTATCCTCTTTCGGGGTAATCGTAAATGGTTTTTATGGCAGGATCTTCCAATATATCAGGTGAATAACTAATTATCTGCAAATAAGATAAACGCCCGATAAAGGTGATACCGATGATTATAATGATTGAAGATAGTAGAAATTTTTTCATTCTTTTTGAGTACTAAAAAGTGAGCCGAAAAGTAAGCAGAGCACCAAGGTGGCCAGACCTGTTGAAATCACTTTTTTGAATATCAGCAAAATATTGGCAAAGCTGAAAATTTCCAACGTGAAGAACACCATATGATGTACTACTATTAATAACGCCAAAAATGTAAATTGTTGTACACGGGTGGCACTCCCCAGCTTGAAACTTTGAAATTCATAGTTTACACCAAATACAAAACGCATGATGGCCGGGCGAAAATAAGCAATTGTTACCGTTGAAGCTGCATGGATCGCCATGGTGTCAGAAAAAAAGTCGATTGCGAACCCCAATAGAAAACTCAAGCTTAAAAGAACGGCCCTATTCTCCTTTACCGGATACCAATATAAGAACATGATGTATACCATAGGGTTGATAAACCCAAAAAAGTTCAACCGGTTAAAGACCAATACTTGAACCAGTACCAGTAGTACAAAACGGACGATATTTACGATATAATTGTTACTGATCATTCTATTTGATCTCGGTTTGCAAGATGTTTATTTCTTGGCGGTCATGGTTATTTACGATATAGATATGTCTAATATTGGTCATGTCATTAAAGAGCGCCACATCTATGCTATACAAGCTCTGTGAATTGTTCAGACTAAATTTTTGTATGGTTCCGATAGGTATGTTTTCGGGAAAAATGCTGCTCATACCACCGGTTACGATGGTATCGCCGATTGTTAATTTTGCCATTTTTGGAATATCGACCAATTGCACCACATTGTAGTTTCTGGTATCCCAGACCAAGGATCCGAACTGGTCTGAGTTCTTGATTTTCGCATTGATGTTGGAATCTTCGTTCAAAATACTCTGTACCGTTGCGAAATTTCCGGAAGTATTCTCAATGATGCCCAAAATGCCCTTGTCGGTAATGACGCCCATATCGGGTTTAACACTGTCATTGGAGCCTTTGTCTATGGTGATGTAATTTCTTGGGTTGGCATAACTGTTTTTAATGATATGCCCCGAGGTAATGGTGTAGGTTCTTTGAAGCGAATCGAGAGCGATAGAATCGCTAATCTTTAAATTGAACAGTTGGTCGCGTAAACGCTTATTTTCTTCAATCAGCTTTTTATTTTCTTCCTTTAGCCCAAAATACACAGATAAATTGCTTGAAGTAGCATAAATATTGCCCGATATCCAATTGCTTGAATTGAAAAAACGACTATGGTGGTATGAATGTGACTGAATCGTAAAGCCCAAAGAAACGATCAACAAAAAGATATAAAGAAGAAAGTTCTTATATCGTATGATAAAGTTGATGATCTGCTGCATGCACTATTCAGTTTTGTGGTACCCTTTTCGAATGTGTGCTTTTATAGAACGGTCTTGAATAGGGTAGTAATAAATTATCGCCAGAATTATTTGAGCAGGATGCTTTTATAGCGTTCAAGATTTTTTAAAGCGATACCCGTACCCCGTACAACGGCCCGCAACGGATCTTCTGCAATGTACACGGGTAGGTCGGTTTTTTGAGAAAGTCTTCTGTCCAGACCTCGTAACATTGAGCCACCACCGGCCAAATAAATACCAGTATTATAAATATCCGCAGCAAGTTCGGGCGGGGTCTGCGATAAGGTTTCCATGACCGCGTCTTCTACACGCAAAATCGATTTGTCCAAGGCTTTTGCGATTTCGCGGTACGAAATCTTTACTTGTTTGGGTTTTCCCGTTAAAAGATCGCGTCCTTGAACCGATTTTTCTTCTGGTGGGTTTTGCAAGTCTTCGGTAGCAGAACCTATATCTATTTTTATGCTTTCCGCAGTACTTTCCCCAATATACAAGTTGTGTTGGGTACGCATGTAATAAATAATGTCGTTGGTAAATACGTCACCAGCAATCTTTACCGATTTGTCACAAACGATACCGCCAAGAGCGATTACGGCAATTTCGGTAGTACCACCACCTATATCTACGATCATGTTGCCCTTGGGTTGCATAATATCAAGTCCTATACCAATGGCAGCGGCCATAGGTTCGTGGATCAAATAAACTTCTTTACCGTTTACACGTTCGGCCGATTCACGTACTGCACGCATTTCAACTTCGGTAATGCCTGAAGGTATACAGATGACCATTCGCAAAGCTGGCGGAAACCATTTTTTCTTTAAGGCCGGAATGTTCTTTATGAACATATTGATCATCTTCTCAGAAGCATCAAAATCGGCGATAACCCCATCTTTAAGGGGTCGAATGGTTTTTATGTTTTCGTGGGTCTTCCCCTGCATCATATTGGCCTCTTTGCCAACTGCTATGATTTTACCTGTGATCCGGTCTCTGGCTACGATAGATGGACTATCAACTACCACCTTGTCGTTATGGATAATAAGGGTGTTCGCCGTACCTAAATCGATGGCAATTTCCTCTGTCAAGAAATCAAAAAATCCCATTTTAAATTCGTTTGGTTATGTTACATGTTTGCGTGGGGTGCATTTCATCGACAAAAGTAGTAAAATTAATGCTTGAAATGACGTGTGCCGGTCATTACCATGGCAACTCCGTTTTCATTACAATAATCAATACTCAACTGGTCTTTTATCGATCCGCCCGGTTGTATAA
>JBATIN010000279.1:0-22796 GCA_049667765.1 Flavobacteriaceae bacterium | reverse complement strand
GGAAGTATAGACATGAACTATCGAAACGACCGTTTGAACATCTACGGCAATACCACGGGTTTTCAGAACAAGTCTCCCATGTGGAGAATCAATCATTTCAGGGAATATGAATATGAAGGCGACCGATATTATTACGAGAACCGGTTAAATTTTACCGACCCTACCTTCAATTCATTAGGCTTCAACCTTGGAGCAGATTTCGAAATCGATAAAAATAATATTGTTGGCGCTGTTTTCGGCTACTCAAAAAACAACATGTCCGGAATCGACTTTACCAGCGAATCGACTGGTACTATTAATGAAATATCAAATACATTTTCGCAATTTCTTATGGATATGGATAACCCGAACCGAAATAACTTCTTCAATCTAAACTACTTTAGGAAACTGAACTCAAATAGCTCTATCAATATAGATATGGATAGGGTGGCGCTTGACGTGCAAAATTTTTCTGGCCTTACATTTGTCGATTCTCCAAGCGGACCAGAAATGATTGAAGCCGACCGTAAGTCCAACTTCGAAATATATACCGTAAAAGCTGATTTCGAACGGAAAACGGAAAATGGGTCTAAATTGGAAACAGGTGTCAAAGGCACTTTTAATAGATCGAATACTGTTTCACAAAGACGTACCCAAGACGCAGGTGTTTGGTCTGAAAACACCTCTTTTCGCATGAATGATAACATTAAGGAGACCATTTTGGGGGCTTATGCTTCTTACCTAAAAAAGTGGAACGAGAAATGGGAAAGTGATTTGGGGCTTCGTTTGGAACACTACAATTATGAACTTACCGATGCCGTGGGAAACAATGATTTTTCGGTTACGTACAACAATCTATTTCCCGTCCTTCGAACTAGTTATGCCATTGACTCCCTAAATACCCTGACACTATCTTTCAATAGACGGATCGAGCGGCCTGCCTTTATGAATATCGCTGGCTTTAATTTATTGATTGATCCTAGCCTGTTCGTTACTTCAAATACGCGACTAAGACCTTCATTTACCAATGCTTTAAGACTTGCCTATCAACTTCGTTCTTTTTTATTGGCCATTGAAGTCAATAAGACCAAAGGGGCAATTTCTTTTTATAATACGGTTGATAAGCAACAGAACTTGCAAACAAGTACACCTATTAATTTTGATAGTATGAGCGGAGTTCTAATTACCATGAGCTTTCCTGTCAAAATTGGTAATATTTGGAAAATGAACTGGAATTTAGACGGTGCCTATAAAAAAGTGAAGGATGCGTCAAACCGACCCTTACCCTTTGAAAAAGATATGTTTAGCGTTACGGCACAGCTTAGCAATGTTTTTGAATTGGGAAATTCATGGACAGCCAACATTGATGGCAGGTATATGAGTCCGTTCATCTCGGGAGACCAAGAGCACTATTTGCGTCATTTTATTAACTTCGGAATCAGTAAAAAATTCAAGAACGAAAGTTCGCTTACGTTCAGTGTGCAAGATATTACCGCATCTAGCAGCATTCTCGATTGGGAATATAAACAGCCCGAATTGGGCATAAAAACTTACGGCGACAATGATTTTTCCGAAAGGGTTTTTCAGTTAACCTATTCTTTTTCCTTCGGGAATCAAAAAGTAAAGGAAAAGAGAAAACGAGAAACCGGCTCTCAAGAGGAGCGGGACAGGATGTAAAGAAAAAAGAGCCTAAGTTCTTAAAATGATGATGAAAAAGAAACTAAGAATTTGCGATTTTAAAACTCCTTTTCAAACAGCCCCTTCTACGAAAACAACCCAGGCAACCACAACGAAATCTCAGGAAACAAGGTAACCAGCGCCAATACCACAAAACTGACCACTAAAAAGGGAAAACCAGCTTTACTTACCTTTCCTATCGAGACCTTTCCTATACTAGATGCCACGAAAAGACAAACACCTACTGGGGGAGTGGTCAACCCTATAATCAGATTCAAGACCGCGATGACCGCAAAATGAATGGGGTCAACATCGACCGCTAATGCAACTTTCAACAAAATCGGGAATAGAATCAAAAGTGCAGCAATGGTCTCCATAAAAGTACCGACCACGATCAGCAACAAATTGATAAGCAGTAGCACCACATATTTATTGGAACTAAATCCCAAGATCTCCGCTGAAATTGATTGGGGTATATGCTCGGTAATTAAAATATACCCGAACAAATTCGCAAAACCCACTAAGATCATCAATGAGGCGGAAGTCTTCATGGAATCGAGAATAACGATTTGCACATTTTTAAAGTTCAATTTTTTATACACGAACTTTCCGATGATCAAGGCATACAAAACGGCCACTATCGATGCTTCTGTTGGGGTAAAAAATCCCCCTATGATTCCGAAAAGAATAATAAAGGTCATCAACAAGGACCAAAAGGTGTCAATAAAACCCCGTGCTACTTGCCCAAAAGAACTTCTAGGGTGTTTGGGATACTTCTTTTTTCGTGCAATTAAATATGCTACAACCATCAACCCAACCCCCAAAAGCAGACCGGGAATCGCACCTGCCAAAAACAATTTTCCAACGGAAAGTCCGCTTAAGGTGGCCGCGATGATCATAGGTACACTTGGTGGAATGATTGGGCCGACCGTAGAGGAAGCTGCCGTGACCGCACATGAAAAGTCAACATCATAGCCTTCCTTCTTCATTGCCGGGATCAAAACCGAACCCAAGCTTGCCGTATCGGAAATCGCCGTACCCGAAATGCCTGCAAATAACATCGACGCTCCAATATTCACTAAAGAAAGTCCGCCTCTAATGTGACCCAACAAATGATTGCAAAAAGTGATGATCTTTGCCGTAAGCCCGCCTTGGTTCATCAGGTTTCCTGCAATAATAAAGCCTGGAATACTTAACAGCACAAAAACATCGATACCCGAATACATCTTCATCGGCATCAAGATCAAAGGTATATCCGCAGCAATCAAATATACCAGGCAAGCAAGCCCCAAAGAAAATGCAATAGGATACCTTAATACCAAAGCGACTACGAAGACGATGACTAATATCCAAATCATACGCCTTTCCTTTTAAAGACCCTTACCATTTGATCCCATGCGTAATAACAAATCGTAATTCCGACAATGAACATACTGCAAAAAGAAACTCCCATATTAAAACCCATACTTGGCGATTTTTCAACAATGCCCAGCAGAATAAATTTTATGGAATAAAAGGAAAAGACTGCAAAGAGTATAAAAATGACAATTGGAATCGATTTATCCAGAAAACGTCGAATCGCCAAAGGAAGCGAATTGTAAAACATATCCAAATGCACATAGTAATTGGTTTTTAGTGCAAGTCCGGAAGCAAAAGCGATAGCATAAATAAAGAGTATTCTGGATGCTTCCTCCGTCCACGAAGGGGTTTCGAACCATGAAAACCGACAGACAATCTGCAACAGTACCATAGCGATCAAACCCCAGGTACTAACAAGTGTTCCTATTTTAAGAATTCTGCCTATTCCTTTTCGCATGTTCTTCTTGGTCTCTTTTTAGTTCTAGGTATATTTTCTTCATCTCGGGGGAAAGACTTTCGTATATCGCCTGTTCGCACTTTTTCGCGAAAGCCTCTTTATCGACCTCGATCATTTCCATTCCTTTGGCCTTTAATTCGTCGACTACATTTTTTTCATTTTCCAGAAAGAGGCGGTGTTCATATTGCTGCATATCCTTACCCGCCTGAATAAAAATTTCTTGAAGGTCGGGCGGTAATTTCTGGAATTGTTTTTCCCCTACCACGGGATATACCCAGCTCATCACATGGCCCGTAAGGTTGACATATTTCTGCACCTCGGCAAAACCGGCATTGTTGATCATCGCAAACGGATTCTCTTGGGCGTGAATGGTACCTTGTTGTAATGAAGTAAAAACCTCTGAAAAAGCCATCGGGGTGGGTTTTGCCCCCAAAGCGCTCCATGTGGTAACAAATGAAGGCACATTGGGTATACGAATGATCATGCCCTTCAAATCATCAGGGTGTTTTATCGGTCGGTTCGAGGTAAGGTGTCTCGGGCCCCGTTGAAACTGCCCAAGTGCACGAAGACCCGCTTTGGATATCATTTCGGTTTCTATCAATTTACCCAGGGATCCATTGATATAGCGGTTCATATCTGCTGTATCTTTAACCAGATAAGGCATTTCGCAAAAAGCCGCCACCTCGAACCAATTTGTCAAGGTAGAACCTGTGGTGGTCATATCGATTACTTCGGCCTGAATCAATCGAATCGCCTCGATTTCCTTTGCCAACTGTTCCGAAGGATATAGCTGCACTTCAATACGACCGTTGGAGCGTTCTGCTAAAATTTGCTTAAAATAGTCGAAGGCCTTGTACCAAGTATGGTCTTCGTTTACCAAAAGCGCGGTTCGAAAAAGAAATTCGGGTTCTTCCGCCTTTTGCTTACAGCTATAAAACAATACTAAAAGTAAAGTATAATATAGAAATAGAATTTTGGATTTTTTGAAATAGCTCGTTTTAGATCTCGTAAACATCAGTCTTCGTATACCTCAACGATCATTTCGACCTCCACAGCTATATTGCTGGGTAACGAGCCCATTCCTACCGCAGCGCGGGCATGTTTTCCTTTTTCGCCAAATACAGCCACCATTAGATCGGAATAGCCATTTATTACCTTTGGATGGTCAGTAAAATCAGGCACTGCATTGACCATACCCTTTACTTTTACAATACGTTTTACCTTGTTGAGATTACCTAATTCGGCTTTTAAAACAGATAGTTGATTGATTCCGGTAACCCGGGCGGCTTCATACCCTTGTTCAATGGTGAGGTCGGCTCCTAGCTTACCCATGATATTCTCACCATCGGCTTTGAGGGGGCCTTTCCCCGCCAAAAAAATTAGATTACCTGTGCGCACCGCATTGACATAATTGGCTACGGGAGCCGACGGAGTACTTAGGGTAATCCCCAACTCTTCCAACTTGGCTTCAGGATTATACCCTGCCTCAGGTTTCTCTTTTTCAATAGGTACGACTTCGGTCTGTTTTTCTTTATCGATGGTGGTATTGCAAGAGATAAAAAGGGCGATGGTCAAAACTAAAAGAAGGTTTTTCATTTGTTATTGGGTTTTATTTTCTAATGTTAGGCATTTGCTAAAATCTCCCGAACTCTTTGGGCGACTATTCGTTCTTGGCCGGGTTCCATCATCCAAGTGGTAATACCCACTTCATCATTGCTGCCGACCGTTTCTATGGACGGATGTCCATCGACCAATAGCTTCCGCAACTCCGGTTTACTGATCTTTACGATACTTTCATCCCAGCGAATTTTTAAACTGGGCACGTGGTTTGCATGAGGTGGCACATGGATTTCAGTTTCCACTCCTTTAACCGACAAGGCGCTATCACTGATCAATTTGATCTGGCTTTCCCAAAGTTCCCATTCTTTTTTATGGTCTCGTGCTAGGTATAACTCAAGTGCTACCAACATGCCCAACACTTCCTCTTTATTGACTTTCATTCCCCTGGCGATGGTGGTTCCACGCGGCGGGGTATGTAACCGAGCGGCTTCTAGGAATTTTCTTTTTCCTAAAAGGAGTCCTGCACTTTGTGGGCCTCGAAGTCCTTTTCCTCCTGAAAAACAGACCAGATCAAACCCCATTTTGGTAAACTTGAACAGGTTTTCTACGGGAGGTACATCCGCAGCACAATCGATAAAAGTGGGAATGTTGTGTTTCTTGCCCAAAGCAATGAATTCTTCCCATTTGATTTCGCCGTTTTCGGTGTTGGCATTTAAAAACCAAAGCATAGCGGTCTGTTTATTGATGGCTTTCTCGAGTTCCTTGGCCGTGGTAACCTCAACTACTTTTGCTCCGGTATTGATGAGCGCATGCGTATAGCCAATAGAATGCCCTTTTTGAACGATCACTTCATTCTTTAAACCTGTAGTGTCGGGTAATTGGGCCACTTTTTTTTCGTCCATCCCGCACATGATTCCAGCTAAACCTAGCGTCATTGCACCAAACGCTCCTGAGGATACCGTCGCATATTCACATTCCAATAATTGGGCGATCCGTTCCCCGACTTTATCATGCAACTCGTCAAGGTTCACATATTCAGTTGCTCCGTAGCTTATCGCATCGGTAACTTCTTTATGCATCAGCGAACCCGTCATTGAAGTATAGGTGCCAGCCGCATTTATAAAGGTGCGTAGCCCCAATTCCTTGAAAAAATCACGGGCCAAGGGTTTTGCTACCGTTTCTTCGGTGACTTTAGCCGTTAACATACTGGGACCCATTAGCCCCCCTATGAATGGAATTGCGGTTAACGCTTTTAATGCTTTTCTTCTGCTGCTCATGATTTTTGTTTTTTTGATTCTTTAATCTACTGCGGCAATGCAGTCCATCTCAACTAGCGAGTTTCCGGGCACTCCGCCATACGTGGCTACGGTAGTTCGTACTGGTGGGTTCTTGCCGAACCTGCCCCTGAATACTTCGTTCATGGCCTTATAATCGTTTAGGTCGGCCAGGTAAACGTTCACTTTTAAAACCTGTTCCATGGATGAGCCGTTTCTTTCGAGTTCTTTTTGAAGCTCCTGCAATACAATTTCAGTATGTGCCTTTATCTCATAGGGCTCGGTGTGGGCTCCTTTACCTGCAATATATAGGGTGTTGCCATGTTTTACCGCGCCAGAGAAAAGGGGTATATCTTGATCTGTTACGATCTCACCGACCACTTCTTTCTTTGCTTTGGTTTTTTTGTCCATAGCGCTAACGGTGCTCACACCAAATACGGCTGCAAGTCCCATTCCTATTTTTTTAAAGGATGCTCTTCTTGTTGTTTTGTTTTCCATTTTCTTGTATTTAGTTACGTTATTTATCCCATGCGTTAGCCGCCAGACCATTCAGGTCATAGACCACCTTGCCTTCTCTGATCGTCACTTCGCATTCCAATTTTTTATTGCCGTTCATTCGCTTTCCCTTGGTGTCGATAAAGCCAAAAGCGCCTTCCCTTAAGTTCAGAATGGCAACATCGGCAACAGCACCTACCGAAAGATGTCCTAAATCTGTTCGTTTTATGTATTGCGCTGGGTTCCAAGTTACAGTGGCAATAAGCTCTTTCACTGGCATATCCATATTGAGGAATTTCGACATTATATTAACAATATCTTTCATGCCGCCGTTCATACTTCCCGTGTGTAGATCGGTACTGATCGAATTTGGTTTAAACCCTTGTTTCATGGCCGGTATGGCTTGCTCGAATAGAAAGCTGCCACCTCCATGGCCTACATCGAAAATGATTCCTCTTTTTTGGGCTTGCCAAGCAAAATCCGCTACTTTTCCCTGTTCGTCAACTATAGGCGTTCGCCCATTGACATGGGCATAGGCATGCGTGAAAATATCCCCGGGACGCAATTTTTCCATAAACAAGGTTTCCAAAGAAAGTTCAGGTTCGCTTCCCCCAAAATCGATCATCACGGGAATGTCTGCCAACCTACCTGCCTCAACGGCACGCTCGGTAGGCGTCCAATCAAAGCCGCTGTAGTGGGCCAATTTTACCCCTACCACATATTCTCGGTTCTGTTTGGCGACAATGGCCGTTAATTTAGGATCCATGTCATTGATGTTCTGCTCAATGGCCCCGCCTTTCATTCCTGAACCGATAATATTCAAAAAAGACAATACCCTTGTTTTGGACTGATCAATTACATTCTCTTTGAATACTCTAAAGTTTCTCCAGCCCGCACCCCCGACATCGACAGCTGTAGTAACCCCGTTCGGAAAAGTAAACCCATCAGGAGGTAACGCCGTAAAGCTATTGCTGAGATAGGCATCAGGTTCCGTGCCGAAAAAATGATGGCCGTGAATATCGATAAGGCCCGGGGCGACATACATGCCTTTGGCATCGATGACCGTTTTTGCCTGACTTGCGGGAATGTTTGCTTTTACCTCTGCTATTTTTCCATCCTTTATAGCCACATCCATCGTTTTGTCGATGCTATTTTTTGCGTCAACTACATGTCCGTTTTTAACTAGGATGTCAAAATTCTGGGCAGCAACCCCAAGACTGCTCAACAGTACTAGTAATACAATGCTTTTTGTTAAGCGATTTGATGTTCTCATATTCAAAATTTTAATTATTCGGTACTGACCTTCATAGGGGCACTCGGCACGCCGCTATCTTCTAAGGCCTTGCGTATTTTGCTTACCTCATCGGTTGATACGGCATTGGCATTATTTCCAAAATTGGATCTTATATAGGTCAACACATCCGCAATTTCTTTATCACTTAAGAATGCATGTTGCGGCATTACGCCGTTAAATACTTGGCCACCGATTTCAATACTCCCTTCCATACCGTTTAATAACACTTGTATCAGGCGGTCTTTATCGCCAGTGACCCAATCGGTTTCCACCAAGGGCGGAAATCGGCCTCCGGCACCTTTGCCATTGTTTTGGTGGCAGGCACTGCAATACCGGTAATAGGTACTTTCACCGCCCACCATATCATCCTTCATTAAATTATCGTCGATTTCATGGGGCGAACGAACGTGCGATGCTGTTTTGCGGGCCTCCATCTGTGCCAGCTGAGGTTCGCCGAAGCTTGCTTTGTCGCCAGTATAGGTCACTTTCCAGATTCTACCTTCTACCGAATCGGATATGTACATGCCCCCGTCGGGCCCAAAAGCAATGCCCATAGGGCGATGTACGGCATCGTTTACACTTACAATAGGGTCAACTTCGGCAAAGCCATCGGCAAAAACTTCCCATTCACCACTGGGCTTACCATCTCTAAAGGGTACAAAGCCGACGATATACCCAGACTGCGGATAAGGTGCGCGATTGGTAGACCCATGAAATGCAATAAATGCCCCGTTCTTATAGCGAGGCGGAAAGGCATCGCCTTCATAGAAAACCAGGTCGTTCGGGGCCCAATGCCCAGGGAAACCCATAATCGGGTCTTCGTAATCAGCACATCTTCCTACGATTTCTCCATCGCCACCGTACTCGGGCGCCAAAACCTTTTTACCTTTTATTTGATCATAATAGCAATATGGCCAGCCAAAATTGGAACCCTCGGTCACCCGCATAAATTCTTCGGATGGCAGCAGGGCACTTTCCTTCGGGGAATATTTATTAGGCCATAACCGCAGTAAATCGTCCCTACCGTGCATGACCACATAGAGTTCGCCATCTACCGGATTCCAATCCATGGCCACTACACTGCGTATTCCGGAAGCAAATTTGTAGCCGTCTTTTTGGGTCTGCCCCAATTTGTTCGCATCAAAACGCCAGATACCCGCATGGTCTTCCAATTGCGGACAAGGATCTAAACCTGAAGCACCAGGAGTGCGTTTTGGTTCTTGACAGGCATTTGATGGCGCTCCGAAAGGAACGTACATATACCCTTTATCATCAAAGGCAATGGGCTTGCCAATATGCTCATGTTTACCATGCTCATGATCATCGGTCATCACGACCTCGGCCTCGCCTTCAGGTATCAAGGTGCCGGGTTTTAATTTATAGCGGTAGACGACCAAATCTGAACTGAAATAGATATAGCCATTGTAGAGACGCATGGCCGTGGCATAGCTCCATTTTTCACGTTGTGCATTGCCCCCGAATTTTTCTATTACATCGGCTTTTCCATCATTATTCTTATCCTGAAGTACAGCAATCGATGCATTTTCATGGGCATTCCTCAATTTGGCATATAAAAGATTGTCATCCGTGACAGCCATGTGCCTTACCGATTCTTCAATGCTATCGACTACAATGACCGAAGAAAATCCATCGGGCAGTAACAAGCCCCCATCGGTCGGGCCTTGTTCACATTGCGTCAAGCACAGCGGTAGCAAGAGCAGAAACGCTATTCTAGGTATAGGACAGTGAAAACTCATCTTGAATAGTAAGGGTTGATCATGTACAAGCTCGTTGATGAAACTGGATTCATATTACCAAATTATGCATGCAAAGTGACCCAAGTGTATCAGTAAACTAGAGGATTAAGATAATGTACTTTTCAGTATTAACCAAGCCTTCGCTAAAAAATGTGTACGTACACACCACGACAAGTTCCCTCGGAAAAATAATCGAGAAAGGGCCGGAATTTTAAAAGGGACTATTCAAAAACCAAACGGCCGAAATAATCGGGTTGATGAAAATTGGGGCGTTCTGTTTTAACAGGATTCCAACTGAGGTAATGCTTCTTTGAAGTGTCGTCGCCACATTTGTAAAAGTTGGCGTTTGCTTCCAATTCTTTTAAGGAAATTCCACTTTGATGAATAAAAATGGAAGCTGGTATTATTACCGTCATTTCCCAAGCATGGCCTCCGTTTCGTTCTTCAAATGGCACACTTCCTAAAGTGGAAGCTACTTGAATCTGTTCTTCGATCAGCACAGGATCAACAAATGTTCGTTTGCCGATATTAGGGCCGTAGGCCAAATGGATCACCCCAATGCAATTGAACTCAAAATTATAATAGTTACCGTTCTGCTCAGGGTCTATAAAAAACTCAACACAACTATCTCTATGGGTCGCACTGTTGGTTTCGGTTCGCATTGCGAGAATATGTTCTTCGGTAACATAAAACTTCAGCCATATCTGGTTGTTACTATGGGCAATTCTAAAGGATACTTCAGGCCGATAGGGAAAGGCTTCCCAATTGACCAGATCGACCTTGTTCAACGCCGTATTCGCTTCTAACAACTCAGACACTTTACTCAGAGTCACTACTTCCTCCGAAATTATTTCCTTTACTTTTAGCACTTTGGGGAGTTCATTTTGGGCCATACATGAAGTAAGCGCGATACTACAAAAAACGAGCGCAAGCAGCTTATTAAGTTCATAAATCCAATTTTTAGCTAAATTCATATTTACCCACAATCGTTATCCTCTAATGTACTTCTTTTTTAGAAATGAAGAATTTAGTTAAAAAAGCATAGTTTGAGTGGTAGAATTTACTGTTTTACAGCGCCATCGGCCGACAGTTTTGTTGCAAACCTGCTTTTGCCATAAAAAATCAATAGTAAACCCAGAACGATATAGGGGATGCTCAATAGTTGACCCATATTCAGGGCCATACTATCTTCGAAGTCCACTTGGTTTTCTTTAAAGAACTCGATAAAAAAACGTGCGGTAAACAAGAGCACCAACAAGGCCCCTACCAGAAGTCCATTATGCTTTTTTATTTTTTTTGATTTGTAAATTGCCATTAAAATTCCGAAAATCAAGAAATAGGCAAGTGCTTCGTATATCTGGGTAGGGTGTCTGGGAATTAGGTCATCGCGTTCAAAAACCACGCCCCAGTTTCCGTTAGTGGGTTTGCCGTAAATCTCCGAATTCATTAAGTTTCCAATGCGTATAAAAGCCGAACCAACTGGTGCGCCGATAGCCACCCGGTCTAAAATCCATAAGAGGTTGGTGCCTGTTTTTTTGGCATACAGTAGAATTCCGAAAATTATCCCTAGAACACCACCGTGACTAGCTAGGCCTTGAAACCCAACGAAGGTAAAAGAGTCGCCTACCTTCTTGATCGGCAGTAGAATTTCTAGCGGATTTTGAAAATAATATGAGGGTTCATAGAAAAAGCAATGCCCTAGCCGCGCACCAAGAAACGCCCCGATAAAAATATACAGCGAGAGCTCTTCTAAATTTTCAAGGGGTATCTTTTCTTTTTGATACACCCGCTGCACGATATAATAGCCCAAACCCAGCCCGATCAGCCAGCAGAGTCCGTAATACTTCAACGGAAAGCTATCGGTGATCCAAAATAGTTCAGGATCCACATTCCAATGTAGTATTCCGTCTTTCATATTAATTGCGTTTTAAGAAGCCATTATCGCATGTTTTAGGTAACTACAACGAAATACCTCTTTTCCAAGGAATAAAATCTTCTTGGCCCAAACGTACGGCTGCGGTGGTAGTTTCACCACTCGCTACTTTTATCAGGTACTCTAGCAACTCCTCCCCTTTGCTTTCTATGGTGTCAATTCCGTCAATAATACCGCCTGTGTTAAAATCGATAAGGTCTTTCATACGTTCTGCCAGCGAATTATTACTAGATATTTTAATGACTGGTGAAATAGGGTTTCCGGTGGGGGTGCCCAAGCCCGTGGTGAAGGCGATAAGATTGCATCCAGAACCTGCAAGGCCCGTAGTACTCTCTACGTCATTGCCGGGGGTACATAATAAATTGAGTCCCTTTTTGGTCGTTTTTTCAGTGTAGTCAAGCACTTGGGTAATGGGTGAAGTGCCTCCTTTTTTTGCCGCCCCGGCCGATTTTATAGCATCGGTGATCAGGCCATCTTTTATATTGCCCGGAGAGGGATTATTCGCAAATGCAGATCCCAACACCACCGCCCTAGCAGAATAGGAATCCATTAAATCGGAAAACTTTTTGGCTTCCTGCTTTGTAACGCATCGATTGATCAACTCTTGTTCTACCCCGTTGAGTTCAGGAAACTCCGATAACATCGTTGTACCTCCAAGGGCGACTAATAAATCAGAAGCATATCCAAGGGCGGGATTTGCGGAAATTCCTGAAAATCCATCCGAACCACCACATTCTAGCCCTAGGGTAAGATTGCTGATCGGTGCGGGTTTGCGTTCCGTTTTATTGGCTTCAATTAAGCCCAAGAAAGTCTGTTTTACGGCCTCTTCAATAAAGTGTCGTTCGCTCTTGCTTTTTTGTTGTTCGAGTATGAACAGGGGTTTCGAGAACTCCGGATCTCTTTTTTTGATCCCTTCGAGTAAGGTTTTAACCTCTGCATTCTGGCAGCCAAGACTCAAGATGGTCGCCCCCGCCACATTCGGATTGGTAATGTACCCCGCGAAAAGGTTGCAAAGCGTTTCTGAATCAAGCCGAAACCCGCCACAGCCCCCTTCATGGGTTAAGAATTTTATGCCATCGACATTCGCAAAGATTCTGTTCTGTTTTATTTCTTCTGAGGTCTGTACAATTTGGGCAGCCAACAATTCTTCGGCCGAAGCCCCATTCTTATAAAGCTGCAATAAGGTATCGGTATCGACTTCAAAATCGGAGGTAGTGTGGTAGCCCAACGATTTTAACAAGGCCGCCTTCATGACCTCAACATTACGGTTTTCACAGAACACCATAGGTATGACCACCCAGTAGTTCGCCGTGCCCACACTGCCATCGGCCCGGTGATAGCCCTGAAAGGTTCTTCCCTTCCATCGGCTTACATCGGGGGCGGACCAATCAAGTTTTTCGTTGCCCACCTTGTAGGCAGAAGAAGCGTGTACTACGTTTTCGGTCGTAATCGATTCGCCTTGGGCAATCGCTTTGGTTGCCTTGCCTACCAAGGTGCCGTACATCGTAATTTCATCGCCAACGGCCAGTTCAGAAATTGTGAATTTATGTTTCTCACGTACGTCGTTATGCAGTGTAAACGCTATTCCATTATGCTCAATCAGGGTGCCTTTGGGTAAATTTTTTAATGCCGCCAACACATTGTCGCCTGAATGGATATGTAGAAAATTTTTAGACATCATCTATACTTTATCGTTTTATGTGTTCTACCCGAGCAGAACACCACTATCAAAAATAGCCATCATTTAAGAATTATCTAGGGTTATTTTTATCTTTAAATAATACTATTTTGACAATACAGGCCTTCGAAGTACCCTATTCAGAGCAATACCAAACGGCATTTCCATAAAAACAGATTTATTTTGTGGCAAGCCGAAGGTATTAAACTTGGTTTTCTTTACTTTCATAACTGCACTAGCCTTTAGGAACCTGAGACGCCTATCGCCTTTGCGAACCGTTACGATTTAAATGGATTTTTTTTGATGGATGCTACGAGCTATTTTTTAAGTTGCGATTGGGGCACTACCCATTTTAGGTTGCGCTTGGTCGAAACCGATACCTTAGCGATTATTTCCGAACTAAAAACCGACCAAGGAATTAAGGCCATGAACTTTAGCTTTTTGGCACAGACCGAACTTGGTAGATTTGACTTTTTTAAAATCTATCTTCTGGCGCAAATAGTAGTCCTGTCGCCAATACATCCTTACCAAGACATTCTCATTTCAGGCATGGCCTCTTCAAGTATTGGCATGGAAGAATTGGAGTATGCTACCATGCCTTTTGCCTTCAACGGAAGCGGGCTACGCTATAAAAAGTTGGTTATCTCTCCAGATATAAATGCCTATTTGATTTCAGGGATAAAAAACGAACAGGCGATGATGCGGGGCGAAGAAGTGCAGGCCATTGGACTTTCACCTCATCTTGAACCTTACAAAAAGGGCATTCTTATACTGCCGGGAACCCATAGCAAACACCTTACCTTTGATCAAGGTAAGTTTACCCACATGCGCAGTTTTATGACCGGGGAACTTTTTGAAGTACTCTCGCAAAAAAGCATTTTAGCCCAGTCAATCGACAACACGACATGGGAGGTCTCGAAAATCGCTCCGTTTATAGAAGGGCTTCACCTAGCTTTTTCCGGAAGGCTTTCTGAAAACCTGATAAAAATAAGGGCCATGCATCTGTTGGATAATTCAATAAAATCGGACAATTACTATTTACTCAGTGGCATGTTGATCGGTGATGAGCTCTTCTATTTAAAGAACTCGAACGAAAAACTAGTGATATCGGCCCCAGAACCAATTCTAAATCTATATACCATAGCCTTAGAAAACCTATTGCCTAGTGATCTATTTTTATCAATAGATGCCAAAGCTCTAGAAAAAGCGCTGCTTGTTGGCCAACAAAAAATACTTGTACGACATGAAAATTAAATCCGCATTCGTTTGGGAACGCTTTCACAAAGCCCCAATTATCGGCATACTACGAGGCATAACCATTAATCAAATAGAGCAGGTTGTATCCACTTATGAAGCCGCTGAATTAACCACCCTTGAAGTTACGATGAACACCGTTGGAGCCTGTGAAATAATCAGGTCGATACGTACAAATTATCCAATGTTAAATATCGGTGCAGGAACCGTTCGTACAGTAGATGATTTACAAAAAGCGCTTGATACAGGTGCCCAATTCATCGTAACCCCCATATTGAACGAAACCGTAATCAAGGAAGCCGTTGCAATGGGCATTCCTATTTTCCCGGGAGCTTTCACTCCTACTGAAATTTACAAAGCATGGACCTTAGGGGCATCGGGGGTGAAATTATTTCCAGCTACGCAATTAGGCCCTCAATATGTGAAGGACCTGTTAGCGCCTTTGAACGACTTGAAAATCATTCCTACAGGGGGCGTTTCGGCCGAGAATATCGCGGCCTATTTTGAAGCAGGGGCTTTTGGGGTAGGTATGGGAAGCTCGTTAATCGACAAAAAATTGCTTCAACAAGAAGACTATGTAGCACTAAAGAATCATTTTATTCGAGTAAAACATGAAATTAAAGGGTTCATAAAACAAGGATAGCCTTTTACGTAATTGCCCAGAGTCACTTTACTTCGAATAGAGCAAGGGAAAATATTTCCCCTCCATTTTGTTTCCCTTTAAAATAGGAGGGACTCCTTTTAACAATTCATCGTTAGTATTGCTGATGGTACCGTCGGCGAACACATTGAGCACAAAGGCCCTTCTGCTAATTTCAGATTTGTTTTCATACGACCCATGCACCAATAGTGGATGGTGAAAGGTGCCAAAACCTTTTTTCAGCTCAATGGCTACCGGAACGAACTCCTTCTTTTGTTCTTCGGTAAGAAATGACATTAACCCGTTCATATCGCCTGCAAGAGATGGTGCATCCAATAAGCCCCATGTATGGCTTTTAGGTATATAATGCAAACAACCGTTCGCCACGGTAGCATCGTCCAAACCTGTCCAGCAGGTCAAATGCTGCATGGCAACGGTTCGCGTCCAGTACGAATAATCTTGATGCCAGGCTACCACGCCTCCATGCTTGGCCGGTTTACAGAATAATTGGTCGTGCCAAAAGCGAACGGACTTATTTTCCAAGAGCTGATGGGCGGCCATTAAAAAAGCAGGGTTCCATAATACATCATGAAAGCCTTTGGTCACTCGCCAATGGCCTAAAGAATGAAACAAGACCGCATTAGGGTCGACAGATTCGTTGCTGTGAAACTCATAAAAAAACCGATGCCCAGGGTGTTTTGGATCCATTACCTCATCAAGCTCTTTTCGTAGTGTTTCTACTTGTTCATCATTCAACAATGGAATTCCTGATACATACCCATATTCATGAAAATGTGCCACCTGTTCTTCGGATAATCGATATTGACCCCACTCTTCTTTTGTTTTTGGAAGGTTAAACAAATCAGAAACCAAATGGTGGTGTTCAGCTAAATCTTTAAGGGCGTCTTGCATATGGTTTTATATAATGGATACACTTCTTCGAATTTCAAAAGCGCGGTTAATTGGCATAAGACTGGTTTCGGCAATTCAACTCGCTGTTGATCTTCTTTTCGAAGATACTAAATCCGCTTAAATCTTGAATTAAGTTTTCGCTAGAACCACCTCTTTCAAGTTGTGGATGCCATCCTATGCATTTACCATTCCCTAATCACATAAACCTACTGTACAATACCTGAACAGGTTACATTTGAACCTCATTATTTGAATCATTTTGATTATTTTCACCTGATACAAGAAATGCACATTTAACACCACAATCAATAGGTTTATATGGATTATATCGTCTGCAATACCCCGGGGGAGTTCATTTTAAAGCAAAAAGAGGAACCGAAACGAAATGCAGGCGAAGCACTTTTACAAATAAATAAAGTGGGCATTTGTGGTACCGACCTACATGCCTATACGGGAAATCAGGCATTTTTTACCTACCCTAGAATCTTAGGTCATGAATTGGCCGCACAGGTCATCGCAATCGACGAGAATCCCAAAGGCATAAAGGCTGGTGATAATGTGGTAATCATGCCTTACATCAGCTGCCAAAAATGTGTTGCTTGCCGAAAAGGCAAAACCAATTGTTGCACAAGCATTAAAGTATTGGGCATTCATACAGATGGAGGCATGCAAGAACGCATTACTATTCCTGTTGATTTGCTAATTCCCGCCCGTAATTTAACCGATGACGAAATCGCTATTGTCGAACCTCTTGCCATTGCCGCCCATGCCCTTCGAAGGGCCCAACTCGAAAAAGGCGAGACCGTAGTGGTCATCGGGTGTGGCCCCATTGGTATTGGAATAATGATTCTGGCTCAATTGGCCGGGGCAAAAGTTATCGCCATAGACACGAACCCGCAACGATTAGCGCATGCCAAAGAAAAAATAGGTGTGGATCATGTGGTCATGGGCGATGCGACAGCCGTGGATCAGATTGCCGAAATTACTACCGGTGACCTCGCCGCTGTAGTTTTTGATGCAACGGGCCATAAGGCTGCTTTAGAATCGGGTCCAAAGTATATGTCGCATGGCGGCCGCTACGTGCTAGTAGGCCTATCAAAAGGGCAACTTAGTTTTACCCACCCAGAAATTCATGCCAAAGAAACCACCTTATTATGCAGTAGAAATGCCACGTTCGAAGATTTTGATTACGTAATTTCAGTACTTAAAGAAGGTAAATTCCCCATCGAAGCTTTTGTAACCCATCAGGTATCGTACCGCGATATGATCGAGAACTTTGATCAATGGCTCGACCCCGAAAACGGGGTCATAAAAGCAATGGTCTCCTTTAGTCAATAACAACCGCGAAAATGCAAGTCTTAAACCGAACCACAGCCTATAAAACCAAAATACGCCCGCTCAAAATAATGCAGTTTGGAGGAGGCAACTTTCTCAGGGCCTTTGTAGACTATATGGTCGAAATACTGAACGATGAAACCGATTTTAATGGGGATATCGTGGTCGTAAAGCCTACGGAACACGGGGATTATTCCGCCTTAAAATCACAAGACGGACTCTTCCATGTCGTGCTTGATGGCATAATGGACAAAAAACCGGTCATTGAAAAAAGATTGGTTTCCTCTGTCGCGCAGATCATAAATGCCTATACCGAATGGGAAGACTATCTCGCCTTGGCCAAAAACCCTACGCTTCGTTTTATAGTTTCCAATACTACCGAAGCGGGCATAAAGTTCAACCCTCAAGACCGATTCGATGATGCGCCCCCTGAAGAATTTCCGGCAAAACTGACCTTTTGGTTATACCAACGATTTGAACATTTTAAGGGCGACCCTGCTAAAGGATGCATTTTATTACCCTGTGAGCTTATTGAAGATAATGGTGCCACCTTGAAAAAAACCGTACTGCAATACGCAGCGCATTGGAACCTGCCGGAAGCATTTATCCATTGGATCCAGACCGCCAATTATTTTTGTGGCACCTTGGTCGATAGAATCGTATCAGGTTACCCAAGCGACCGGGCATTGTCGATACAAAGTGAATTGGGCTATGAAGACAAGCTACTCGTGGCCGGCGAATACTACCATAGTTGGGTCATTCAAGGTCCCGCTTTCGTCGCCGAAGAACTGCCTTTTTCAAAAACGACATTGAACGTTTCTTTTGTAGATGATCTTGTACCCTATCGTGAAATGAAAGTGCGCATTCTTAACGGGGCACATACCGCTATGGTTCCAATGGCCTATCTTGCGGGGTGTCGCTTGGTCAGTGAAGCTATGGAAGATTACGTGATCCGAAGTTTTGTGACCTCTCTGTTGCTCGAAGAAACGATAACGACCCTGAATTTTACCGAATCGGTATTGCAAAAATTTGTGAACGATGTTTTAGATCGGTTTAAAAACCCAGTATTAAAGCATCAATTGATCAGTATTTCGCTGAACACTACCACTAAGTTCGTAGCACGTTTATTGCCCACCTTAAAAGACTATCAACGTCAACAGGGTACCCTGCCCAAAAGGATCGTTTTAGGCCTCGCCTGTTTAATACGGTTTTATAAAGGGGAATTTAATGGGGAGCCTATTCCTGTGAACGACAACCCTGAGGTGGTCAAATTTTTTAGGGAAGCATGGCAAAACGCCGTAGGTCCCGATTACCCCCTAGAAACTATGGTGCAGTATATTTTGAAGAACACCGCAATTTGGGGCGAAGACTTAACTTCAATCAAAGGATTACGGGAAATGGTCACTTGGTACCTAATGTCCATTGAAAACAACGGCATTGAACAAACTATTGAAACGGTTTTGAAAAAAGCTTAAATTTCATCACTAAATAATCGTCTATGGATGAGTTATAGTTTTTGACCCGAAATGAAATTGCCATGTATATTAGGTTATTAAAAATTAATAATTACCCTCTAAAAAAAACCTAGTGAGGCAGAACTGGAAGCCTACTATATTTTTAGATACAAAAAACCCAGGTGGGAAGGAAAGGTGATTTAAACGAATAAATGGAAAATTTAGGATAATGATAATAGATGCACACCAACATTTTTGGCAGTACGACCCCAAAAAACACGCATGGATCAACGATGAAATGGCCGTTATCCGAAAAACCTTTATGCCCGCCGACCTTGAAAAGGTCTATGAAGAAAACAGAATTGATGGGTGCGTGGCCGTGCAGGCGGACCAAACTTTGGCGGAAACCGATTTTTTATTGGATCTTGCCGAGAACAACAATTTTATCAAAGGCGTGGTAGGTTGGACAGACCTGCGATCGGCCGACGTCGACGAGACTTTGGTGCAGTACCAAACCCGGAAAAAACTAAAAGGTTGGCGACATATTGTACAGGGCGAACCGGATCACAATTTTTTGTTACGCCCTGATTTTTTAAGGGGAATTTCCCTTTTGGAAAAATATGGTTATGTGTACGACATCTTGATCTTTCCACATCAATTGGGGGCCGTCCTTGAATTTGTTAAACGATTTCCCCATCAAAAATTCGTCATCGACCATATGGCCAAACCGTATATAAAAGATGGTTTTTTTGATGGATGGGCCACACTTATGAAAGAAATAGCTACATTCGAAAACGTGCATTGCAAGATTTCAGGCCTTATCACGGAAGCCGATTATAAAACCTGGACACCACAACAGATCACTCCCTATATGGATGTTGTATTGAAGGCATTCGGCACCCAACGCCTCATGTTCGGTTCAGATTGGCCCGTGTGTCTGGTGGCCGGACAATACGGCAAGGTCAAGCAATTGACCACTGATTTCATCTCAACGCTAAGCGTTGACGAACAAGCAGCCATTATGGGCGGTAACGCCGTAAAATTCTATACCTTGTAACTCATATTTCACCACAAAGAACAGACGTAAAATGGATTTAAATCTTAAAGGAAAAGTTGTCGTCATCACAGGCGCAGCAGGAAAAGAAGGTAGCATTGGAGAAACTATTCTTCAACATTTGGCAGATGAAGGCGCGATAATCGCTTTGATCGACCGAAATGACCGAGGGTTTACCTACATAGAAAAAATAGTGAACAACGGGGGCGATGGCATTTTTTGTAAAACCGATGTCACCGACCCTGATCAAATAACAAGTGGTTTTGAGGTGATCACTAAAAAATACGGTAGGGTCGATGCCGTCATCAACAATGTTGGTGTCAACGATGGTGTAGGGCTAGATGCTTCCTACGACGAATTTTTGGACTCGCTAAAACTAAATCTGGTCAGTTATTTTTTAGTAGTAAAAAATGCGCTGCCCTGGTTGAAAAAATCGAAGGGAAACATTTTGAACATAGGCTCAAAAGTAGCCTTGACCGGTCAAGGAAGAACCTCGGCCTATGCCGCTGCCAAAGGCGGTGTATTAGGTTTGACCCGAGAATGGGCAGTTGATTTGGTGCCTTATGGCATCCGTTCTAATGCCATTATAATTTCTGAATGCTGGACCCCATCATATGACTCTTGGATTCAAACGTTGCCCGATGGGGATCAAAAATTGAAATCTATCGTAAAGAAAATTCCCCTTGGCAATCGAATGACTACTCCACAAGAAATAGCCAATATTTGTCTGTTCACCATCTCCGATAGATCTTCACATACCACCGGACAGTTTATTACCGTGGATGGTGGCTATATGCACCTAGATCGTGCCCTACTGATTGAATAACATTATAAGCAATTTTACAGATGGGAGATCTATCTAGTCAATAGCTATAAGTTGGATGTTTAAATACCGACCAAAACCATGAGCAAATCGTTAAAAATTCCCGTAGTGCCCAAAGAACTTTTGGTGCCTTTTATAGCCGCGACCTCAATATTCGCCCTATGGGGATTTGCCAATGACCTTACCAACCCCATGGTGGCAGCCTTTAAGAAGGTGATGGTGCTTTCCAATGCCGAGGCCTACAATGTTCAGTTTGCTTTTTATTTTGGGTATGGAGTCATGGCGATTCCAGCGGCCTTGTTCATTAGAAAATTCAGTTATAAGTCGGGACTATTACTCGGCTTGGCTTTATACGCCATTGGTGCAATGCTCTTCTACCCCGCTGCCGAAAATGGATCTTATACCTACTTTTTGATATCACTATTCGTTATTACCTGTGGGTTGGGTTTTTTGGAAACAACATCCAACCCTTTAATACTTTCCATGGGAAGCTCAAAAACCGCGACCCAAAGGTTGAATTTGGCACAATCGTTCAACCCTATAGGTTCTTTAACGGGCATGTTGATTGCCAAGTTTGTGGTCTTGGACCGCATCTTATCTGCAGATTATGCCAGTAGTGATGAAATTGTAGCCCTAGGCGCAGAAAAAGCGGCCGAAATAAAGGCCTTCGATTTAGCCGTTATCAGTTTGCCCTATATCGCTGTTGGACTCTTCGTGGCAGTGGTTTTCTTTGTGATTTGGCGAACAAAAATTCCGGTGATGACTTTGGGCGAAGAATTATCGATATCCGAGTCGATACGCAGAATATTCAAGAGCAAAACCTATTTACTTGGGGTAATTGCCCAAATGTTCTACGTGGGCGCCCAGATCATGTGCTGGACGGCCATTTTTCAATTGGTAGAATATTTAAACGAGTCGTCTAACTTGGGAATCGATGCAACCTGGTGGAATATTGCAGCGATGATCTCGTTCGTGACCACCCGTTTTATCGGCACGGCTTTAATGCGAAAAATAAATCCGGCGAAGCTATTGGCCCTTTTCGGACTAGCCGCTACCCTGATGTGTGCTGGCGTTATTTTTTCTTCAGGATTGTCCAGTATTGTCTTTTTAGTATTGGTTTCGGTCTTCATGTCCATCATGTTTCCTACCATATACGGCCTGGCATTGCGCAACATGGGAGAAGAAGCGAAATTGGCTTCCTCAGGTTTGATTATGGCCATTGTAGGCGGTGCCCTGCTTCCAAAGTTACAGGCAACGATTATGGATTACGGTGACACCCTAAACGGCCAAGAAGTGTTCGGTGATGCCATTTTGGGCGACATCACAGAAATACACTTTTCCTTTATACTACCCCTTGTTTGCTTACTATTCGTGGCTTTTTATGGCATATATGCCTATAGACTGACCAAATAGAAAGTCCATCCTACTTAAATGAAATTAGCCTTTGATCGTTCTTGCCGTTATTTTTTGAGATAAATTTGTGAGGTCTAGATGGTCGTTAAGCGCCTTTTGCTTTTCTAGCAAGGCACTAAAAAGCTGGTTCACTTTTTCGGCATAGGCTTCATTATCCGATAGGTCGTTCATTTCTTCGGGATCATTTTCCATATCGAACAACAATACTTTGTCTAGTTTCGGGTATACGATCAGTTTAAATCCATCTTTACGGATCATTCGCTGTAGGTTGACATAAGCACCATAGATTGCATCATAATGACTTTCGGTTTCGGTACCTTTTGCCAGATCGAGCACTGAATTAAAAAATACGTAATTAGGTTTCTCGACACCCGCGAGTTCTAGACTAGTGGCCATGGCATCCTGCAAATAAATATCGGCCTCAACTTTATTTCCTTTGGGAATATTG
>JBATIN010000278.1:0-1848 GCA_049667765.1 Flavobacteriaceae bacterium | reverse complement strand
TAATTTAATCAAGGGTTAAGATATGTTATGAAATTAACAGAATAGTTGAAATATTTTGAGAATATAAAAATTAGATTTGAATATGATCATTAATCGTTCAATGGTCAATTTAACTCAGGCTTTAAACCAATATCGCTAAAAATAAGCCGGTGCTTCACTGGCGATCAATTACTATAGCTTATGAGAAATAAACATATATATAGGGTATCCGTACTGCTAGTTTCAGTGCTATTAACCTTTTCGTCTTGTGATTCTGATGATGATTCGGTAAAAATAAACATTCCGCTTACGGCCGATATTTTTCATTCGGTAAGTGGTAAGCAAGTCGCTTTTCAAGGCTTGACGAACAATGCCGTCTCATACCAATGGGATTTTGGCGACGGAACCACAAGTACCGAAAAAAATCCGGTTCACGTTTATAATGTGGGTGGGTATTACGTAGCCACCTTGACCGCTTCTGGCGAGGGAGGCGCTACAGAAACGACCGAAGTTAGTTTGGCCATTGATTTAACGCCGTATGCTTTATTGGTAGGTAACCACACCTTACCTGGTTATGCCGGAAAAACATGGAGGTTGAACAGTGCCCATTCGAGCAATGATTATTTTGCCAATGCAGATGCTTCGCTTTCTCCTTTTGACGGTGCCCCCAATCCTTTGCCTTCGGGAGTGTTTGGCTCTGGGCTAGGCATGCCCGAAGTTTATGAAGATGATTTTACCTTTCATTATGATGGCACCTATGAACATGATGTAAAAGCCGATGGGGCTGTGTTCAGTGGACTTGTTTATCAGTTTGTCACCACGGGGGGTGCAGGAATCGTAAACGACGGAGGAGCCGATTTTGGGCTTTGTACTGGCTTATACACTCCTGATGCCAATGCAACATTTACCTATGTTGAAAAAGAGAATTTTCAAATAGCCTCGGTGTATGGGCCTGGTGGCGCTTTAACCTATTCAGGGGTAAGTACACTCGATTTTTCGGGAACGGAGTTCGTAGGGTTTCTTGATTTTGAACGCAAGGTAATCATTCAAGATATCACCGATTCCTCTATGCGATTGGTGATGTTCGTGGCAGCTTCCCCTGATTATATAGGGGTGAACACCAATGCAATCGTGTTGACCTTTGAAGCCGTACAATGAAATTGAAGAATAGAAATCAATCAAAAATAACCTAACAATATTCAATATGGATACCAACTATTATAATAAGAATAGGTTCAAAAGGTTTTTAGTTTCCGCCCTGACCGTGATTTTGTGTCTGGGAGCATTTACCACATCGGCCCAAGGTACCGATTTTGAGGTATCTGGAACCGTGACTTCATCTGAAGACAATGTGCCCTTGCCGAGTGTAAGTATCGTTTTAAAAGGAACAGCCACTGGTGTAACAACCGATTTCGATGGACAGTACAACATTAAAATCCCGAATGGGAATGGCATCCTTATTTTTTCATATCTAGGTTTGAAAACAAAGGAAGTTGCCGTTAATGGGCAATCGGTCTTGAATGTTTCGTTGGAAACCGATGCCCAAGCACTTGATGAAGTGGTAGTTACCGCTTTGGGTATTAAACGAGAAGATAAATCTTTGGGATATTCGGTTGAAAACGTTGCGGCAGAAGAGCTGACCCGTGTCGCTCAAGAAAACGTTTTAAACGCTATGTCGGGCAAGGTTGCCGGTGTAACCCTTAACAGTACAGGGGGTACAGGGTCTTCGGTGAGTATGGTGATCAGGGGCGCTATTTCATTAAGTTCAGATAACCAGCCATTATTTGTGGTTGATGGTGTGCCAGTGGCCAATTCGTTGAATAATATTGGAGGTTTCGGTGATCGGAATCCCGTCGATTATGGCAATGC
>JBATIN010000277.1:0-2924 GCA_049667765.1 Flavobacteriaceae bacterium | reverse complement strand
ATTATGCATTGTTGGGCCATACTTAAGGCACATTTAAGTTTTTATAGGCATTTTATAAAAATGTATCGCAAGCGTGAAAAAGCCAATTTTATTGAAAAATACCATGTTACAAAATCCATAGTATGGTCTTATTTCGTACATCAAGTAAAGAATTTTAAGGTTTTAGTAAAAGATTAACTAATTTCGTCTTCAAATGAGATAGCTTATTATCTAATTTTGATGCCGATTAAACCAATTTGAATAAATAACAAACATTAATTTTTAAGTCAATAATTATGAAGAAAATCATTTTAGGCTGTTTAGGGGTAACTTTATTGTTATCTTCTTGCGTTTCACAAAAAAAATTCTCTGATCTAGAGGCAAAGCATAAAGAAGCCCAGGATTTATTGAATTCTGCTACCGTTAAGCTTAATACCTGTCTTGAAGAGAAAGCAACATCTACTTCTCGTTTGAAGACCTTAGAAGATCAAAATGCATTTTTAAAAGCGAATAATCAAGAATTGATAAATAACATGGGCAACTTGACCACCTTAACCACTAAAGGTGCCGAGAACCTTGAAAAGTCTTTGGAAAGCTTACAAGAAAAAGACCTTACCATTAGAAAATTACAAGATGCCATTACTCGTAGAGACTCTGTGAACCTATCTTTAGTGCAAAGTTTGAAAGGGGTTTTGGGTAACCTTGATGATGAGGATATTGAGATCAGTGTTGAAAAAGGTGTGGTATTCGTTTCTATATCTGACAAGTTATTGTTCAGCAGCGGTAGTTACAATGTAACCAGCAGGGCTAAAGAAGTTTTAGGAAAAGTAGCCCAAGTGGTAAACAACAAGCCAGATTTTGAGTTCATGGTGGAAGGCCATACCGATAATGTACCTTATAAAACAAACGGCGCATTACTCGATAACTGGGATTTGAGCGTAAAACGCGCAACAGCAGTTGTTCGAATTTTACAGAACGATTACAAAGTTGATCCAAAACGTATGACCGCAGCAGGCCGTGCAGAATATGTGCCAGTGTCACAAACCGAGAAATCTAAGAATAGAAGAACTCGTATTGTCGTACTTCCGAAAATCGATCAGTTCTATAGTATGATCGAAGATGGAATGAAAGATCCTGCCATCAACAAATAAAATAGTGTTAAAAAGATGAAAAGCCGCAGTTTAAGCAACTGCGGCTTTTTTTTTGGACCAATGGTTTGCCTATATTTGAAGAAACGACCTAGATTTATCCTTTAAAATACTATTTGAACTATAATAGCGTTTTTTCTATTATGAGAATATTTTTCGGATTGATTTGTTTGCTTTTCTTAACCAATGCCTGTGGCGTACTTGGTTCGGCGAAAAACACCACTACTAATGCCAACAATACTTCCAAAACCAAAACCCGATCGTTTGAAGATATTATTACCAAAGAGGCGATAAGCCAAAAAGGCTTATTTACAGTATATCAGGTAGGAAACAAATATTACTTTGAAATAGCCGATAGTATTTTGAACCGTGAAATACTGGTGGTTACCCGCTTTGCAAAGACGCCTGCAGGTGCAGGCAATTATGGAGGCGAAGAAATTGGCAAAAAGACGATTATTTGGGAAAAAGGTCCGCAGGATAATATCTTTCTACGCATCGGCACCTTAGTTAGTGTCGCTGATGAAGAAGATGCTATCTCCGAAGCGGTAAATAATTCTACCATAACCCCTATTCTTGAGGCATTCGATATAAAATCACGCAATGAGAAGAAAAAAATATCAATAATAGAGGTAACCGATTTCATCAATGGGGAGAGTACATTGTTATCGTTAAGCGATCCTCAAAAAGATTCATACAGTTTATCTTCCTTAGAAAAAAACAAATCATACATTCAGAAGATCACCTCTTTTCCTATCAACACGGAGATAAGAACTGTGAAGACCTATAAGGCTAAAACAAGCGGAAAAAGCAAAAAGGAACTTCCTGCAGCAATATTATCGGGCGTGGTTACCTTAGAGCTTAATAGTTCTTTTATCCTTCTTCCTAAAACCCCTATGAAAAAAAGGTATTTTGATGAAAGGGTGGGCTATTTTGCAAGTTCGTATATAGAGTATGGTGACGAACAGCAACGTGTAGATCGCAATACTTTTATTCATCGCTGGAGATTGGAACCAAAGAATGAAGATCTAGAAAAGTGGCAGAACGGAGAATTGGTAGAACCTATAAAACCTATCGTGTTTTATATTGACCCAGCCACACCCAAGAAATGGAGGCCGTTTTTGATCCAAGGGATCAATGATTGGCAGCGCGCCTTTGAACAGGCAGGTTTCAAAAATGCGATCGTAGGGATGGAATGGCCAGAAGATAATGTATCTATGAGCCTTGAGGATGCACGTTTTTCAGTGCTACGGTATTTTGCATCCCCAAAAAAGAATGCTTACGGCCCAAATATTACAGATCCAAGAAGTGGTGAAATTTTAGAGAGCCATATTGGCTGGTACCATAATCTAATGAACTTATTACATAATTGGTATACCATTCAAGCGGGTGCTGTTGACCCTAGGGCTCAAAACGTTGATTTTGAACCAGAATTGATGGGCGAGTTGATTCGTTTTGTTTCATCACATGAAGTTGGCCATACCTTAGGCCTACGACATAATATGGGGGCAAGTTTCGCTACCCCGGTTGAAAAGCTACGCGATGCCGAATGGTTAAGAGAAAATGGCCATACCAGCTCTATTATGGACTATGCCCGATTTAACTATGTAGCCCAACCCCAAGATAGTATTCCGCCTAAAGATCTTATGCCGCGCATTGGAGATTATGATAAATGGGCCATTCAATGGGGCTACGGTAAAGTACCTTCAATACCTGAACTAGAAGATGAGCGAGAACTCTTAAACCGCTGGGTCGTAGATAGTATCGCATCGAACCCTCGTTTATGGTTTGGCGGAGAAG
>JBATIN010000276.1:0-5718 GCA_049667765.1 Flavobacteriaceae bacterium | reverse complement strand
GATAAGAAATTCGATACCCTTGACCTCGTACTTACCAACTTCGCCCCCGAATTGAAATTGATTTTGAAAGCCCTGTGTCTCGGTGCTTATATCATTGACTTCCTTATAAAATCCTTCAAGACTTATATAAAGGTCGCGGTGGTCATAATTGAGCCCTAAGGATCCCTGTTTGCTCTTGGTGATAGGCAATTGGGCCCCATCCGAAAGAATCCACCTTCGTTTTTCAATACCCAAAAAATTCTGTTCAAGGTCTACAATCTGATTGGTAGCCTGACTCTTGAATTCGCCCAAGAATTCCACTTTTAATCTATCGGTCAAGGCATAGTTGAGGTTGAGTCGCGGCTCGGGAATAAATTCGGTAAACGTGTTCGGATTGTCAAAATAATTTAAACGAACACCGGCCCTTGCAATAAAATCGTTGTTTTTTGAAGTATACCCCAATTCCGAAAAAAATGAATGGGTGCGCATGACTTCAAGAATATCACTATTGAAAGGCGGTTGTGTTACTTCGGTAAAATTCAGAATACCAGTTTCGCTAAATTGGTAACCGTTCATCCAATTAAGGGTTTTAGCAGGCGAATATATTGTGTTCAATTTTAGACCACGCTCCAAAACTTTATTGGTCTGTAGTAGACTTTGAAGACCGTTCACCGTACTGTTTTTGGAATCCAGTTGATACGCTGAGGAATACCCGTTGAGGGTAGTAGCGAATGTCTTGGACCAGGTGCTTTGCATGCTGGCCCCGACGGAAAGATTGGCTTGGTCAAGAGCACTTTGCGAGTTTTGATTGGCATCAGGCTTGGTCTCGTCATAATTTAAACTGTTGTTAATATTGATAAAACTCAACCGAAGCTTATGTTTATCATTGATGTCGTATAACAGTTTTCCGGTGAAATCGTAAAAAAAGAAGTTACTGTTTCGGGTAACCTCGGAATCTTGAAAAGCGCGTACAGAAAATTGATCATAGGCCGGGGTGTTCAAAAAATCGGTAATTGATCTACGGGCAGAAAATTGAATGGCCAGTTTTTCTCCCAAGGGGAATTGACCATATCCATCGGCACTGATGAAGTTAAAGCCAGCACCTCCGAAAAATTTTTCGGTTAGTTCATTCTTCGTCTGCATACTGATGACCCCACTTACGCCATCACCGTAAGCGGCACTCGTTCCGTTTTTGATAATGGTCACCTTATCGGTCAAATAGGGATTGAAGGCAGAAATCAGTCCGAAAAAATGCCCTGATTGATACATTTTTATGCCGTCCCAGAGAATGAGGTTCTGGTCGTTTGTTCCTCCTCGAATATTGATGTCTGAAACCGTTTCGTCGATACTCTTAATACCCGGTAGGGCCTGTACGGTCTGCAAGACATCGGGTTCAATAGACCCCGGTAGAATGCCAAAGGCCTCGGTATTCATCTCTATACTCGCATCGGGCTGTTTAACTAGGCCCGAGGTCAGTAGTTCAATAACTACGACTTCGTCTAATTGCTGTACGTTCTGGGCAAGCACCAAAGTTGCACATGGTGCCCGATTTACGAGTTCTTCGGCAGTAATGAATAAAGGTTTAAACCCTAAATGCTGAATTTGAAGTACCGACTTTCTAGCGATATTCTCTAAACTGAAATTTCCGTCAAGATCGGTGATAATGGCAATTTCACTGTCCAGCACTTGCACAGTTGCCCCGGGTATGGTATTCTGTTCATAATTGTCAAATACAGAACCACAGATATCGACTGTTGTACTTTTTAAAAGGGTATAATAGCGATCGCTAAGTTTGCTGATCTTAATTTGGGTCTGCTTTTCTATATCGGCCAATAGCTCTTGCAGTGTTCCACTTTTGGGTACGTGTAACTCAATGGGCCGTATTTCTTCATCAACATAAGAAAATTTAATGTCGAACTGTTGTTCAAGTTCTTGTATATAAGTGATAAGCAGTTTAGAAACGGGGGTTTCCTGCGCGTTGCCGAGCTTTGTGAAAAGCAGCAGTGAGAGTAGACTAAGAAGTTGTGCGAAGCGTTTAAGGCGCGTTTTCAGCATAGAACAACACTTTATTCCCCTCAAATTTAAACTTTATTCGGGAAGGAACACTTATACTTTGCAACGCCAAATTGCTGTCGGTATTGCTAAAAGTACCCGTGAAGAGCTGATCTGTATCTATGTTTTCTGTAGTAACTTTTATATTATACTGTCTTTCAAACTCGTACAAAACATATTTTAGGGGGATGCTTTTGAACGAACTTTCATTATTGATCCATGCTGGAACGTTAGAAATGGGTGCCTCGGCCTCAACAATTTTTCCATTTATGACCATAAACGAGGTGCCAGCGGGTAATTTGGTTTCCGTGCCGTTATACGTAACGCTGACTAAACCTTCATAACAGGTTACCTCAAAGAAATCCTTACGATTTTCAACATTGAACTGAGTGCCTAAAACGGCAATGGTGCCATCTTGGGTAGCGACCGTAAAACGTTTTCCTTTTGCGACCTTAAAAAAGGCTTCACCCTGTAACGAAATGTTGCGTTCATCGTTCCACTTCTTTGTAGAATACGAGATTTCTGAATCTGCATTTAGAATAACGGAAGACGCATCGGGGAGTACTACTTCTTTATTTTCTGCGTATTGGGTAGAAATATGCTCATTCAAAGAATTCAAATAAAAGTAGGCACCGGTTAAAAGAACGGCAATGGCCGCTGCAACCCTCAAGAATTTTCTAAACGGATGCAATTGCAATACCTTGGTACTATTCAATGCTTGTTTGTTCTTCAATGCCAATAATGCCTTGTCCACATCGAAAGCGGGAGCTTCCAAGTGATTTGAGGCTGCAAGAATTCGCTGATGGGTGGCATACTCGTCAGACGTTTTAAATTCCACTAGTTCTGCCTCAGTGAGTTCGTTGTTAAGCCATTTTGCCAAGTAATTTTCTTGCATGATTTCAAGCTTTGTATGCTATTAACACTTATCTATATAAAAACCCTACTTAATAAGGTTCAAAGTTTCAGGTTTCAGGCTCAAGGGTATTGATTTGGACAACCTTGAACTTAAAACCATGTATCTCTTGAATTTCAGTCTGCCACTTGCCGAACTGTCTTCCATTATCCAACTTCCTGCTTCCATCACCTAAACCTTGATCCTTAAACCTTGAATAATTATATTCCGTCAATCTTCTCCCGCAGTGTTTTTAATGCCAAATGCATTCTTTTCTCAATGGCCTTTACACTAACGCCTTCCATTTCTGCGATTTCCGCATATTTTTTTCCATCGATCCGGTTCAATAAAAATGTAGTGCGTTGATTTTCCGGTAAATCGTTGAGTGCATGGTCTAATTTATCTTTGAATTCTTTGGTTTCCATGACGAACTCCGGAGACTCGTGCGTTACCCTCAACGTCTGGTCGGCATATTTTAAACGTACCTTTTCAGCTTTGATAACGTTGAGGTAAAGATTATTTGCGACCGTGTAAACATATGATTTTGCCTTCGCCGGGGTGACCTTGGCGCAGTTTTCCCAAAGTTTCATAAAAGCCTCTTGTACAGCGTCATAGGCTTTTTCTTCATTTCCGAATTTATAATAAATGTAGTTGAAGATCGTTTTGGAATTAGCCTCGAAGATTTGGCTAAATACCTGTTCCTCACATATATTATCGGTATTTTCGTTATTCAAAATAGGTAGGTTTTACCTCAAAGATATTTTAAAAAAATGGAATACAAGTAGGGTATAATAAAAGTGCGTTGTTTTAAGAATGTATTAACAAATAATCCAAATCGTTATGAAAAAGTTTATTAAATCTTCGCTGTACGTTGGCCTACTCGCTGCAGTTATGGTATTTACAAGCTGTCAAAAAGAAGACCATCACGTAACCGAACCCGATGAGAACGAAGCGGCGATTTCTGCGAATTCAGCTACTGCAAAATTGATGGAACGTACGGTTTCCAATGATGGTTCATATGACAATATTGTAGACGGTGCAAGTTGTTTTGATATTCGTTTTCCATATACCGTTCAAGTAAACGGTCTAGAAATAACGCTCAATTCAGAAGATGATCTTCACCTGATAGAAGAAATTTTTGATGCTGTCGAAAGCGATGATGATTTATTGGACATTATTTTCCCTGTAACCCTTATCATGGCCGATTATACTGAAGTTACGATAAATGGAGAAGCCGACCTTCGTGAATTGGCCGCTAAATGTCAAGAAGGGGGTATTGATGATGACATAGAATGTATTGATGTGGTGTACCCTATCACTATTTTTACTTTGGATACCAGTGCCGTACAAACCGGAAGTGTTGTGGTCCAAAGCGATAAAGAATTGCGCAGGTTCTTTGCTGGTTTGGGCGAAAATGACCTTATCAGTATTCAGTTCCCATTTGTGTTTCTAATGTATGATGTTACAGAAGTTCGGGTAAACAGCAATGCCGAATTGGTAGCAGCTATTGAAAAGGCAATAGATGCTTGCGACGAAGATGACGACGATGATTATAATGATGATGATTTTACCAAAGATCGTTTAGATACCCTTTTAGTGGAATGCCCTTGGTTGATAAGAGATATAATGAGGGATAATTTAGTGCAGACCGAACAGTATTTCGAATATGTTATGAATTTTACCGAAGACGGTGCCGTACACGTAATAGATAGGGCAGGAAACAACATTTCCGGCACATGGAATACGAGAGTGACCGATTATAGGGTCTTGCTAAAACTTGAATTTGATGTGTTGGTAGATTTTAATCTTGATTGGTTTGTATACGAGATTACCAAAGATAAAATCAAACTACATGAAAAAGAGGAAAATTGGGTCATCATGCAAAAAGCTTGTGACATTTTAAATGAAGACCCCACTACACTCCGTGAGGTGCTAAGGGAATGTGATTGGATCATTAAAAAAGTCAAAGTCGATGGTGATGAAATCAAAAGGCTTTTAGGTTTCGAGTTCAGTTTTGAGGCAGAAAATGTAGTTACGCTAAGTGATGGGGATGTTATTGGTGAAGGCAATTGGGAGATTACCGCGAATGAGCAAGGTAGATTGGTGATGGCAATTGTTATGGGCAATGAACCTGGGCTGAGCTTTGAATGGCCATTAAGCGATTTAAGAAATGATAGATTGAAATTCGAGGTTCCGGGAACAGGTTATGAATTAATATTAGAACGCAATTGTGATAATGATGAAAGCGATGACGATGTGGTTTTTATTCGTGGTTTGTTTGTAGATTCCTTATGGAAAGTGGCACACTTTTCCATAAACAACGACCCAATTGATCAAGCGTATAGCTATGATGATTTTGAGTTTAGGCAAGACGCATCTATTGTTGTTACAAATCCTAATGGTGTGACTGTGGAGATAGGTAGATGGAGGGTCTATAGAAATAGTGATGATAAATTAGAACTGATCATCGCTTTCGAAGCCGAAAGTAATTACTATTTATTAGCTAACGATCATACAATAGTGGAGGTCGATGAAAATCGGATTGAACTTCGTCATACCAATGATGAAGGTGGTATGGATATTTTAGTCTTTGAAAAGAAATAATTTAATCTGCCCCGATGGTCATCATCGGGGCAGTTATTAAACGACTTTGTAATGAGAAATAGTATTCTAAACCTTTTGGTTCTTGTATTGGCCGTAATGATATTTAAGTCTTGTTCTAAGGATGAGTCAAATGGCACGGTTAAAATTGATTCTACGGATATTCCGGCAATAAAGAATGCCTTGATTAACGG
>JBATIN010000275.1:0-4752 GCA_049667765.1 Flavobacteriaceae bacterium | reverse complement strand
TTTTACGGTCAAATTAACCAACTGTTCTGCGAAATCTTTTAAATCTGCCATTTTTCTATCGTTTAATAAATTTTAAAATATACTTGTTTTTAGTGCGTACTTATTTTTCTGATAATGTCTTAAGGATTCCGGCGAGTTTACCTCCCCCGGATTTAAGTCCGGAAATAACGTTCTTGGCCGGAGACTGGAGCAATCCGATAATCTCACCAATCATTTCTTCTTTGGACTTAATGTTTACTAACGCATCCAAATTTTCATCACCAATGTAAATTGCTTCCTCAACATATGCTCCTTTCAAAAAAGGCCTGTCGGTCTTCTTCCTAAAGTTCTTAATGAGTTTTGCAGGGGCATTTGCAACTTCGGAAAAAAACAGTGAGGTGTTTCCCTTTAAAACCGTCGAGAGTTCACCAAACTCTTTATCTGAAGCTTCCATTGCCTTGGCAAGCAAGGTGTTCTTTACTACAGCCAGTTTAACATTCGATTTGAAACATGCCCTTCGCAAATCTGAAGTCGTGGACGCGTTCAATCCTGAGATATCTGCCAAATATATGGTAGGACTCTCGGCCAACTGTGCAGTCAAATCTTGTATAACGTTTGCTTTTTCTTCTCTTGTCATAATTAAATTTTTAACTACCAGCGATTAAACTGTCTTAGGATCTAATTGAACACTTGGGCTCATGGTGCTTGACATGAAAACACTTTTCATGTAAACGCCTTTGGACGCCGTAGGTTTCAATTTGATCAAAGTATCCAATAATTCTTTGGCATTGCCCGCAATTTTTTCCGCTGGGAAAGATGCTTTTCCTATTGCAGCATGCACAATGCCTGTTTTGTCTACTTTGAAATCTATCTTACCTGCCTTCACATCGGATACCGCCTTGGCGACATCCATAGTTACGGTACCCGTCTTTGGATTGGGCATCAATCCCCTTGGGCCTAGAACTCGTCCCAGCGGGCCAAGTTTACCCATGACACTTGGCATAGTAATGATGACATCTACATCGGTCCAACCGTTCTTAATTTTCTCCAAATATTCGTCCAACCCAACGAAATCGGCACCAGCTTCTTCAGCCTCCGCCTCTTTATCAGGCGTTACTAAGGCCAAAACTTTTACGTCCTTACCCGTTCCATGTGGAAGGGTTACCACCCCACGGACCATTTGATTAGCTTTTCGGGGATCAACGCCCAAACGAACCGCCAAATCAACGGATGCATCAAATTTTGTGCTGGTTATCTCTTTGATCAAAGCGGAAGCTTCATCGACAGAATAGAGCTTATCTTTCTCTATTTTCGCACGAGCTTCTTTTTGGTTCTTTGTTAACTTTGCCATTTAAATTGCTTTTAAGATTTTAAAAAGGTCTCTTGCCTGCTACTTTCATACCCATAGACCGTGCAGTACCGGCGACCATGCTCATCGCGGATTCGACGGTAAAGGCATTAAGATCAACCATCTTGTCCTCGGCTATCGCCTTGATCTGATCCCAGGTAACACTACCTAATTTTACTCTGTTAGGTTCGCCAGATCCTTTTTTAATCTTAGCTGCTTCCAAAAGTTGAACTGCCGCTGGCGGTGTTTTAACGACAAAGTCGAACGACTTGTCTTTATACACGGTGATAACAACGGGCAAGACTTTGCCCGGTTTGTCCTGTGTACGAGCATTGAACTGCTTACAGAACTCCATGATGTTAACACCGGCAGCACCTAAGGCGGGTCCGACCGGTGGCGATGGATTCGCGGCACCTCCCCTAACTTGTAGTTTAACTACTTTACCTACTTCTTTTGCCATTGTTTAAATTTAAATTGAAAGCGTGTTCATGGGAAGCAACAGCACTTTTAACTATGTAACAATTTATTTTCTACTGATATGCTTTCCCTCTAGGAACAGGTTTTATCAGTCTTAAACTTTTTCTACTTGCATATAACTGAGTTCCAATGGTGTTTTTCTGCCGAAAATCTTTACCATAACCTCAAGTTTACGTTTCTCTTCGTTGATTTTTTCAACCGTACCGTTGAAACCGTTGAAGGGGCCATCGATTACCTTTACCGTTTCGCCAAAAACAAAAGGAATGGCGACGCTGTCCGTATTTACGGCCAGTTCATCTGCTTTGCCGAGCATTCTGTTCACTTCTGACTTGCGCAATGGTACGGGATCTCCTCCTTTGGTCTCTCCTAAAAATCCGATTACATTGGTGATTGAGCGAATGATGTGTATCATTTCTCCACCCAAATTGGCCTTAATCATGATATATCCTGGAAAATAGACTCTTTCTTTGTTAATCTTCTTTCCGTTACGGATTTGTACCACCTTTTCGGTAGGCACCAAGACATCTTCTAAATAATCTGAAAAGCCATGACGTTCCACTTCACTTTCAATGTACCCCTTGATCTTATTCTCTTGGCCACTGACCGCTCTTACTACGTACCATTTCTTTTCCAATACTTCTGACATAGGGCCTGGCTTAATTTAATATGTTGTTGAAATATAACTGGACCAGTTTACTAAACACCGTATCCACACCCCAAGTTGCCAGTGCAAACAATATGGAAAATACCGCTACTACTACCATAAGGTTTGATGATTCCGCTCTTGGGGGAAGAGTGACATTGTGTCTAAGCTCTTCTATCGATTCTTTTATATATGTCAACATAATTCTTGATTTCTGTAGCATGCTTCGGCTGCGCTCTGCACAGGCTTCCCTCGGTTACGCTGGAAATATCCATTTCGAACCGCCGGGACGGGACTCGCCTCGTGGGCAATACTTATTTCATTTGGCACCAGAAGAGAGGCTTGCTTCGACTGCGCTCAGCGCGAGCTTCTCGCCTATTCAACTTTTCTCCCTTTCCATTCGCACGGGAGGAGAGGCTCGAACTCCCGACACCTGGTTTTGGAGACCAGTGCTCTACCAACTGAGCTACACCCGTTTATAATTGCATGGAAAGGTGTCCGCCGGTTGGCGGACACCCTTTTCTGCCATATCAATTTTCAGTATTAATCCAAAATCTTGGTAACCTGACCGGCTCCCACTGTTCTACCCCCTTCGCGAATCGCGAAACGAAGACCAACGCTCAAAGCGATTGGCGACAATAGATCGACCGTAATGGTAAGGTTGTCACCGGGCATCACCATTTCAACTCCGCTAGGAAGGTTGATGGTTCCCGTAACATCGGTAGTCCTAACATAGAACTGTGGACGATAGTTATTATGGAACGGTGTATGTCGGCCTCCCTCTTCTTTTTTAAGGATATAGACCTCGGCTTCAAACTTGGCATGTGGCTTAACGGAACCAGGCTTACAGATTACCATTCCTCTACTGATCTGCGCTTTTTCGATACCCCTTAGCAAGATTCCTACGTTATCACCTGCTTCACCTCTATCCAAAATCTTTCGAAACATCTCGACACCCGTAATTGTGGAAGTCAATTTTTCCGCACCCATACCGATGATATCAACCGAATCACCTGTATTGGCTATTCCAGTTTCGATACGACCCGTAGCAACAGTACCACGACCGGTAATCGTAAATACATCCTCAACAGGCATCAAAAAGGGTTTTTCAACATCTCTTTTTGGCAATTCGATCCACTCATCGACAGCGGTCATCAATTCCATGACCGTATCGACCCATTTTTGCTCACCGTTGAGTGCGCCCAAAGCAGAACCTGCAATTACAGGACCATTGTCGCCATCGTACTCGTAGAAGGAAAGTAATTCGCGTACTTCCATTTCAACAAGTTCCAAAAGCTCTTCGTCGTCGACCATGTCCACTTTGTTCATGAAAACAACGATTCTCGGGATACCAACTTGGCGACCCAATAGAATGTGCTCACGGGTCTGTGGCATTGGTCCATCGGTAGCCGCTACCACCAAAATAGCACCGTCCATCTGAGCAGCACCCGTTACCATGTTCTTCACATAATCCGCGTGACCCGGGCAGTCAACGTGCGCATAGTGCCTGCTGGCCGTTGAATATTCAACGTGCGAAGTGTTGATGGTTATACCTCTTTCTTTTTCTTCGGGAGCGTTGTCGATAGAATCGAAACTTCTCACCTCGGATAATCCTGCGTTAGCCAAAACTGTTGTAATAGCGGCAGTCAATGTAGTCTTACCGTGATCTACGTGTCCAATAGTACCTATGTTCAAGTGCGGTTTGGAACGGTCAAATGTTGCCTTTGCCATGTTTAATGAATTTTAATCTTATGTTTATATTAGTGTGTACAAATTATATTTTATTTGAGCCAACGATGAGATTTGAACTCATGACCTCTTCCTTACCAAGGAAACGCTCTACCCCTGAGCTACGCCGGCTTGCTAGGTTTCAGGTTAAACCAATAACGCAACCTCAGTTTAGAGCGGGAGACCGGGTTTACCTCGGCTGCGCTAGGCATAAACTTCTCACCCTATTTTTTTTAAATCGAATCAACTTTAAATCAAAAATCGTAATTCGCAGATCTAAAATCCTTTGAGCGGGAGACCGGGTTCGAACCGGCGACATTCAGCTTGGAAGGCTGACGCTCTACCAACTGAGCTACTCCCGCCTTTATAATTAATTATTAATTAACAATTTAAAAGTGTGGGGAGAGCAGGATTCGAACCTGCGAAGACATAGTCAGCAGATTTACAGTCTGCCCTCGTTGGCCGCTTGAGTATCTCCCCAATTAACTTATTTCAATTTTTTAAAAGAACTTAAAACCAACTATTATTTAATTAGTTTTTTGTTTTTTGAGCCGATGGAGGGACTCGAACCCACGAC
>JBATIN010000274.1:0-2399 GCA_049667765.1 Flavobacteriaceae bacterium | reverse complement strand
CAAAAAAAGTACCATAGTGATGCTGTGTGACAAACTGGCACGATGTGTCAAAAAAAGCTGAGGGATAATATTTAACAAATATTTATTGTTTAATTAATATTTAAATTTGTTAAACAGTATTATATTTGTTTTGTGGTGGAAGAATAGTTGCTATGAAAAAGTCTTGAACTTCACCCAATTTTTAAACTCTTAGTGGTTAGGTTGTTTGAAAACGTGCTTTCCCCCGGAAGCACGTTTTCTCTAAAAGAAATTTAAACAATACTTCTATTGAAAATCTTCAAGCTGATAACTTTCGATAATATTTAAGAATGGCGGCGAAAACAAAAAATACAACGGAAAAAGAGGTTATTGAAAAATATATGGACTATGTTTTGGAACAAGAACGCGTGCCAAAATCGGTCTACAAATTTTGCAAGGAACACAATTTTGAAGAGAAAGCATTCTATGAACTTTTTGGTTCTATCGAGGGTATACAAAAAAACATTTGGAATTCTTTTTACGAGCATACTCTTACCTTAATTAAAAAAAATAAGGACTACGAAGTATTCTCCAATAAAGAGAAGATGCTCACATATTTCTATACTTTTTTCGAGTTGTTGTCTTTAAATAGAAGTTATGTGTTATTCGCACTTGATCGTGGCAATGGTGTGCTAAAAAATATGGAGCAATTAAAAGGTCTTAGAAAATTGATGATAACGTTTACCAGAGACCTTATCGATGATGCGAATGGCGAAAAATCTATTGGTTTGACCAAATACAACGGAGCACTGTTTTCCGAGGGGGGCTGGATTCAGTTTCTATTTATTCTGAAATTTTGGATCGATGACACATCCCCAGGTTTTGAAAAAACAGATATGGCGATAGAGAAATCTGTAAAAACTATTTTTGATGTTTTTGACAATACTCCGCTAGAAAGTATACTTGATTTTGGGAAATTCCTGTATAAAGAAACCATGGCATAATTCATATAGACCGAATGAAGACACTTGACCGAATACCGACTGGAAAAATTGAACGTGCTGGCAAGCTTGTAAAAACCGGTGTCAAAATAGGAGGTAATTATGTAAAATATTACAGTAAGCGCCTCGTAAATCCTGAATTGGGTAGAGCGGGCCTTGACGAAGATAATGCCGAAGATATTTATGACGGATTGAAAACCCTGAAAGGAAGTGCCCTTAAAGTTGCCCAGATGCTGAGCATGGAAAAAAACCTGTTGCCTAGGGCCTACGTCGAAAAATTTTCCCTATCCCAATTTTCGGTACCACCATTATCAGCTCCCTTGGTACGTAAGACCTTCAAGAAATATTTAGGCAAATTTCCAGAAGAACTTTTTGACACTTTTGAACGAGATTCGATAAACGCCGCAAGTATAGGCCAGGTACACCGTGCAACTAAAAATGGCAAGTCATTGGCGGTAAAAGTGCAGTACCCCGGGGTAGCGGAAAGTATCAGTAGTGATTTGGCATTGGTCAAACCTATCGCCCTTCGTATGTTCAATATAAAGGGGAAAGATTCCGATAAATATTTCAAGGAAGTCGAGAACAAGCTCCTCGAAGAAACCGACTATTTTCTTGAGCTAAAACAAAGCAATGAAATTACTAAAGGTTGTGCCCATATCGATAATTTACAGTTTCCGATATATTATGAACAATGGTCAAGTGAGCGTATCATTACTATGGACTGGATGGAAGGGCAACACTTGAGCGATTTTGCCAAGACTGATTTTTCCAAAGAACTCGGGAATCTTCTGGGTCAAACCCTTTGGGATTTTTATATGTACCAGATACATGGACTTCGCATGGTCCACGCGGACCCACATCCTGGAAATTTTTTGATAAGTGAAGATGGAAAACTTATCGCTATCGATTTCGGATGTATAAAGGAAGTCCCCGATGAGTTTTACTTACCCTATTTCGAGTTGGCGAAAAAGGAAAATATCGAGAACGATGCCATTTTTACTTCCAAGTTGCTTGATTTAGAGATACTTTTTCCTACAGATACATTGTCGGATAAAATATTCTTCAAGAACTTGTTCAGAGAAATGTTGTCTCTTTTCACCTCACCGTTTCACACCGAAACATTCGATTTTGGGGATGGTACATTTTGGTCTCAAATAGCGCAACTAAGTGATAAATATGCTAATGATCCTGAAATACGGAAAATGGACGGCAATAGAGGTTCAAAACATTTTTTATACATGAATCGAACCTTTTTTGGCTTATTTAATCTACTTCACGACCTGAAGGCTAAAGTTGTGGTCAACAATTATGTGAAATATCTCAATTAATTTTTTTAGGCTTACGCCAATCCATCTTGTATTTGGCTATTCTTCTTACTAATCCCATTGCAGCGTTAGCATAGGTTATGACCGATAACTATGGCTATGGGAGGTTTTTGAC
>JBATIN010000273.1:0-4314 GCA_049667765.1 Flavobacteriaceae bacterium | reverse complement strand
AAATTTCGACACTATTGTTGATCAAATGCGGCACATTATGGATAAAATAGAGATTGTCCTGTTCTACTGGGCCGCCGTTATATACCCGAAATGGGAGTTTTATCTCAGTAACCAGATCATTTATATTATAGTCTAATGGTTTGTTCAAGATAAACCCCACAGAACCTTCTTCGTTGTGTTCCGCTAAAAGCACCGCTGACCTGTTGAACGACACATCACCGGTTAAGGTTGGTTCGGCAATAAGCAGTTTTCCTTTATTAGGTTTTATCTCTACCATTTTTGTACTAGTTGATATCTAAAATAAGATAATTCTCATAACTTACAAAACGGGCAGAAACAAAAAAGCATCACATAAAGTATGTGATGCTTAGTTTCTATTGCATAGCAATGTTTATTTGTTTACTGCTTTGCCTAAATCAGCACCTGCTTTGAATTTTACAACGTTCTTAGCTTTAATCTGGATAGTTTTTCCAGTAGATGGGTTTCTTCCTTCTCTAGCGTTTCTTTTAGAAACTGACCAAGAACCAAAACCTACTAAAGAAACACGGTTTCCTTTTTTTAGTGATTTTTCAACGTTGCCCAAAAAAGACTCTAGTGATTTCTTTGCCGCTGCCTTTGTGATGCCAGCGTCTGCTGCCATTGCATCGAGTAATTCTGTTTTGTTCATAATGTGATTAATTAATTATTGTTAGAATAATATTATTACCTGAACAAATTTATAGGTATTTGGGCGCAACGCAAGTAAATACAAGGGAAATCGCCGTTTTTGTTGATAACTCGGAACGTTTGTTAATAAAGTAGGGCATTTTTTACGTTTCTGGGAAGCCAATGGCGGTGGGGCCTTAAGACATATATGCTTTTTTTGATAAGTTTAGTCCATTGATCAGTTCACTTGTGCGCATTTTTCTTTTCCCTGGAAACTGTATTTCCAAGAGATTTATATATCCATTGGCAACAGCTACTTTCAGCTCTTTTTTTCCTAAAAGAATACTTCCTTGTTTTAAGTTGTGTGCTGCATATTCTTTTTCCGTCTCGTATATTTTTAAAAATACCTCCTCATTGTCGTTCCATAAGGTCGTCCATGCGGCAGGGTAGGGCGAAAGCCCCCTAATATGGTTATATATAGAATCGATGGAGTCGTTCCAGTTGATTTTACAGGTTTCTTTTTCAATTTTAGGCGCTAGTTTTTCTATCGTCGCATCTTTTTGTTTTTTGGTAACGATTTTGCCATTTTTAATGCCTTCTACTGTTTTTAGCACCAAATCGGCACCAAGGGCCATCAAGCGATCATGCAAATGGCCGGCATCTTCATTAGCATCGATAGGGGTTTTTTGTTGGAAGATGATTTCTCCGGTATCTATTTTATCATCGATGAAAAAAGTGGTCACCCCGGTTTCGGTCTCCCCATTAATAATGGCCCAATTGATCGGTGCGGCCCCTCTATAGTCGGGCAGCAACGATGCGTGTAGATTAAAAGTACCGTACGCTGGCATACTCCATACCACTTTAGGTAGCATACGAAATGCGACCACAATTTGCAGATTGGCCTTTAAGCCTTGTAAGGACTCTATAAATGACGGGTGCTTTAAATTGGTAGGTTGCAGCACGGTTACCCCTTTCTCCAAGGCATATGTTTTAACAGCGGATTCTTGCAACTTTCTTCCACGCCCGGCCGGTCGATCTGGGGCGGTAATTACTCCAACGATCAAATATCCGTTCTTTAAAAGTCCATCAAGGGTGGCTACGGCAAAATCGGGCGTGCCCATGAAAACGATTCGCAAGGCGCTAATTTCTTCTAATTTCATATTCATTTTTGGTGTTGATGACTATTTTTTCATCCTCTAATAAATCCTGCAATACGGATAGAATTTGATATTCTTGACCTCCCAACTCTTCGATCAGCTCGCGAGAAGTACATTTTTTGCCTTCGAGAAATTGAACTATTTTAAGGGTTAACGAGGTATCGGCCCCATCCTTCGTCCTTGCTTTACGTATGCAAACATCGCATATTTGGCAATTGTCCGAGGAGTGTTCCCCAAAATAGGTCAACAGTTGACGCTTTCGGCAAAGCGATTCGTTCTTTATATAGTGTAGCATGCTTTCCACATTGTCGACTTTAATGCGCTGGCGTTTTTTTACTTCCCTAGCGAACACATTTATGGTATTGTCATCTTCACGAGGAACTAAAAAGGTAATCTCAAGATCGTTGTGAGAGGCTACATAAGTGACCATATCATCTTTCTGCAGCTTCTCAAGGGCCTTTAATACGCTCTCTTCTGAAACACCTGTTTTTTTAGCTATTAGTAAAGTGTTTATTTTAGTCTCAAATTCAAAAATACCCCCATACGTGCGCAGGATCGTTTGTATAATAGGCGCTTCTTTTTGATTCTTATCTAAATAATCGAAAATTATGGCATTGGTGGCTATAAACTGAACAGTGGTCTTTCTATAAAACGCCTCTGATAAAGAGAGTACTGAATGTTGGTCTAAAATACGAAGGGCGTTGTAGACTAATAACGGTTGTAATGTGTAGACCGAACTGAATTCATTAAAGTTAAATTGAAAGGTAGTTTCAGAGCCTTCACCATAAGCGATCTGAAAGTAATTGTTGAGTTTTTTGTACACCAATTTTATAAAGTCGGAGTCGGGTAGGGTACTTAAAAATTGGCTTTTCACTAAATTCATATCGCTTTGGTTGGTGATCAGAACAGCTTGTGCGAGATCCCCATTTCTACCAGCCCTGCCCGCTTCTTGAAAGTAGTTCTCTATGCAATCGGGTATTTGGTAATGTACCACCAAGGCAACATCGGGTTTGTCGATACCCATGCCAAAAGCATTGGTGGCTACCATAACGGTCACTTTGTTGGTCAACCAGTCATTCAGCTTCTTTTTTTTGTCTTGTTGAGAAATGCCCCCGTGAAAGAATTCGGCCGAACTGCCCTTGGTATTTAAAAATCGGGCTAGTTCTTGCGCCAATCTTCTGGTTCTTACATATACGATGGCACTAGTTGATACTTTGGCGCAAAGCTGGTGTAAATAATAAGCTTTGTCTTCTTTTATCAATACCTTAAATGCAATGTTATCTCTGGCAAATGAGTCCTTGACCAGTAATGGATTTACAAATTCAAGATTATCGATGATGTCTTTGGTTACTTGCCTAGTGGCCGTGGCGGTAAGGGCAATTATTGGCGTATCAGGTAAAAATTCCCTTAATTTTGAACATTCAAGGTAAGCCGGACGAAAATCATGCCCCCATTGTGAAATACAATGGGCCTCGTCAACGGCAATAAGATTTACATTCATTTGTTGAATTCGCGTCTGCACCAGTTCTTGCTGTAAACGTTCGGGCGACAGGTAGAGAAATTTATAGTTTCCGTACATGCAATTGTCAAGAAGCGCATTTACTTCATCGAATGGCAGGCCACCGGTAAGGGCGATCGCTTTTATCCCTAATTGTTTTAGTCGGTCGACCTGGTTTTGAATAAGGGCGATCAAGGGAGAAATGACTATGCAAATACCATCCATCGCCATTCCCGGTATTTGATAGCACAATGACTTGCCGCCCCCTGTAGGTAAAAGTGCCATAACATCTTGCCCTTCAATGACCGCATCGATTATTTTTTTTTGAGACCCCCTAAAATCTTCATACCCCCAATAGTGGTTCAAAATGCCAAGCGGAGTTTTTACAGGGCTCATTGGTGCAGCTTTTTACGAATAAAATCTACACGTTCAAGAACACTGGTTTTTGGTACTTCAATTACTTGATAATTAAGACTTTCATAGGTCGATTGAAGACAATCGTGAATCTTTAGGGCATCTTCGTAGCCCTCGAAACGTTCTTCGTCGGTAGTGAAGATTTCTTGCCACATAGGCAGTAAGAACACCGTGTCGTACTTATTTTTTTTAACGACGGAAAAAAGGTCGTTCTGGTATTCTTGTTCATAATAATCCATATAGGCCAGTACGTCGGGCAATCCACGATCAAAAAACACTATAGGTTCAGTATATTTCGAGGCTTCTAAATAGTGGGCGAGCCTTGCTGAAATTATTTTTTTGTTGAAACTATTAGGATCGGCCACCGAATTTATGGGGTTGGTGGTTAAACTAGATAAGGCACCATTCTTTTTGGCTGCGGCCGTCATTTCGCGGATAACTTCGGGAAAACAAGAAAACCCGGCTCCCTTCAACGCTTCGATCAAAACGGTCTTACCTGTGCTAGGTCCTCCAGTGATTACAATTTTTTTTGGCTTCAAAAACTTAGGTTTATATAACAAAAGTAATCAAATACGACCTAATTGACGCAGAGGAAGGTAC
>JBATIN010000272.1:0-15889 GCA_049667765.1 Flavobacteriaceae bacterium | reverse complement strand
GGCGGCTCAGTATTATCAGCGGATCCGGAGTTAACTTCATTAGTTCTAGTTACCACTAGTTTGGCAGCCGCCGCAGGTGGAATTAGCTCCATGTTATTTTCCACCCTGCTCTACAAAAATCTCGACCTTACCATGTTCTTAAACGGAATATTGGGCGGTTTGGTAGGCATAACAGCAGGCGCGGACCTCATGTCGCCGAATGAAGCCATTCTTATAGGGCTAATTGCTGGTATTATCATTGTTTTAGGAGTCGCCTTTATCGACAAATTAAAATTGGACGACCCCGTTGGTGCGGTTACCGTTCACTTAATATGCGGCATCTGGGGTACTTTGGCCGTGGGCATTTTTGGCTCAAAAGCAGGTGGTGGCCAATTTATGACCCAATTATACGGGGTATTGATCATTGGTGCATTCTGCGTCATCTGTTCATTTGCCATATTGGGCGCACTTAAGGCCATTATGGGACTTAGGGTGTCTAAAGAAGAAGAGGTTGAAGGCCTTGATATTCATGAACATGGAATGGATGCCTATCCTGATTTTATAAACGACTAATTCTTATAGGAAGCAGAACGGAGCGTTTTGCACAACGCTCCGTTCAATAACCTTCCCAAAAAATTCAAATCGATCAATTAAAATTCCCGAAGGGAAATCTAAAACTTAAATTTATGAAAACGATTACCAATACAAACTTCGTAAAAAATATAGTATTTCTGGCTATCATGCTTTTGGCAACAATAACATTTGCCCAAGATGAGGAAGAAGCAACAACCCCAAAATTCACCCTCAGTGGTAGTATAGACGCCTATTACAGGGCGAACCTGAATGCCGCCAATGCCGGCGAAAATTACGTGGCTCCTGGTAGCTCTTTTGCCAATCTTCCAGGTTTTGCACTTGGTATGGGAAATGTAATCGCTAGTTATGAAGGCGAAAAAGTAGGTTTTGTTGCCGATTTGGTATTTGGCCCTAGAGGTACCGATGCCGTTTTTGCATCCCCCATGTATTCGGCCACCGGAAATATCGTAAATCAATTATACGCCTATTGGAACATTAGCGACAAAGTGAAACTGACCTTTGGTAATTTCAACACTTTTTTGGGTTACGAAGTAATTTCGCCTGTGGCAAATTTTAATTACAGTACATCTTATCTTTTTTCCTACGGACCTTTTTCACATACGGGATTAAAAGCAGACTTCGCATTGTCTGAAGATTTCAGCTTAATGTTGGCCGTAATGAACCCCACTGACCTCACCGAATTCAACCCCACTGGCCAGTATGCTTGGGGTGCTCAATTAGGATATAAGGGTCAATTCTTGAATACCGTTATCGACAATGGTTCTTTTGAAATTGATTATACAGGTGGTTTTGACCTGTCCGACACCTTCTATTTAGGTTTAAATGCAGCCTACTTTAGTGGGGATACCGAAGATGGAATAGGTGATTTTGCTGGCGTGGCTTTATACCCACAATACAAAACTTCTGAAAGTTTCACAATTGGACTAAGGGGGGAATACTTTACTGAAATGAATGATTTTGGTGCAATCGGAACTTCTCCTGACCCAAATTTTGATGGAGATCAAAGTGTTTTTGCCGTAACACTTACTGGAAGTGCAACAATTGGAAATTTAATAATTAAACCAGAACTACGCCTAGATAGTACATCAGAAGACGTCTTTGTGAATTCAGATGGCGAAGCCCTTGGAAGCCTTTCGTCTTTTGTATTGGCAGCCGTCTATTCGTTTTAAAATAATAGTTGTTTAGTTGAAGTTGAGTTGATTACTTGTCAAAACCCCGGGGCCATCTTCCGGGGTTTTACTTTTCTTTAGGCCCAAATGCTTTCAAACCCGCTTTTATTTCTACATCTAAGGCATTCACTGATGGTACAATAGGGCATGAAAACTTTTTATTATAGGCGCAATACGGATTATAGGCCTTGTTGAAATTCAAAACAAGCGTATCGCCCTCGGGTATGGAAAGATCCAAATACCTGCCACCCATATATGTGGTTTCTCCATTGGTGCGATCGGTAAAGGGCAAAAACAAATAATCTTTATATTCTTCTTTTTCCAACAACTCTTGTGTCTGATAAACCTCTAACTGGTATGCTTTATTCTGCAATTCAAAATATGCGATTCCAAAGACCACCTCTTCAGATTTTCTATCGGTATTGGTGGGCATGAGAAAAGGCAAGGCTTCGGGTGTTCGCACAAATTTAGCTGTGACAATATACGTGGTATCGGGTGGAAAGAAATCCAACCCTTCAAAAATTGCACGGTATTTATCCGGTAAGGGCGAGGTTTCCGGGTTCTTGAAATCGGCATTTGTTTTTTTCTGAAATTCAAGAATCTCTTTTATCGCTTGCGAGCCGATCTGTTCGACCTTGTTTTGTTGAGTGTCATGATACTTTTTTTCCTGTTTACAGGAAAGATTCAACATTATCAAAACTGTTATTAGGTACCTCATCATCGTGCTTTGCTGCAAAAATACAATTTAAACCGCATCACTATCGAAGCGATTATTGCGTACTTTGCTTGCGATAAAACAAAATTATGAAGAAATATATCGTTTTACTATTTGCAGGAGTCCTATGGATTTCATGTCAAGAAGCTGAAAAAACGAAGCTTATGGAAACTGGGCAAGAGCGGGTCTTGCCTAAACTGGATTCCAGCCGTTTCAATGTTGCCTTTCTTATTATGAACGGCACTTATAATACCGAGTTTACCGCACCCTATGATATTTTTCAACATACACAGTTCCGAAAAGGCATTAAAGCCATGAATACTTTCACCGTCGCCAACACCCTAAACCCGATTACTACTTTTGAAGGGGTTAGAATATTACCCGACTATGACTATACCAAAGATAAATTGCCCCCAATCGATATTCTTGTGGTACCCAGTGCAGAACATCACCTTGACACTGATCTTAACGATACGGTGCTACTCGATTTTGTGAAAAATGTTAATAAAAAAGCTATATATATGACCAGTCATTGCGACGGGGCCTTTGTGTTGGCCAAAACAGGAATTTTAGACTCGGTAGCCTCTACGACCTTTCCAAGTGATATTGAAAAATACAAAGCAATGTTTCCGCATCTTGATGTTAAGGACTCTGTACTCTTTGTTCATGATGGAAAATATATTACTTCGGCCGGAGGGGCGAAAAGTTTTGAGGCAGCACTTTACTTATGCGAAATACTTTACGGGAAGGAAATAGCCGATTCGATCGCTAAAGGATTAGTTATTGATTGGGACTTAACCCAAGTACCGTTTTTTATTGCTCAATAACGTCGTATCGTGCCTCTTTCAAGTATTGCTCTACAATTTTATTGTATTCGGGCGTAATGCGCAATAATGCGGTATGCTCGATTTCATAAAGTGAATCACGGTCTTGATACCCGCTCTTTAAAAGCTCCTCTAAATAGAATAGGGCCGTGCCATAATCTTCCATACGTGAGCTGTTTGAAATTACATTTAGGTAACCGCGCGAATTCGTTGGGTCGGTTATGGTATTGAGCATGTATAAGAAATTCAATGCCTCAAAATCTAACTGTGCCTCAAGGTTCAAAAGATCGATATTATCATGAATAAGGGCGTTAATATACCCTCTAAGCCTTTTGCCCATCTGTTTTTCAAAAATGTCGCTGCCCTTGTCATATTTATCCAATTCCTCCATTTGGTATTTCCACCAACCTAAATTGTTAAAATTATAGGTGACAATATCTTCCTCCAGGTAATAATCATAATCCTCCTTTATAAAACTTTCTTTTAACAGCAACGCATTTTGCTTTCGGGCATGAGGTTTATAATACTTCCCTTTTTTTAAAGTCTTGATGCTTTCTTTAATAGAATCTATGCTTTTAAAAGGACGATATACCTCGGCCATTTCGGCAAGCATTCGTTCGGCAATTAACGGTTTGTTTTCGGTAATAAAGGTACCAGCCTCGGCCAAATTGGCATCGTAAGTTCGGTCAACAAAACCATCGTCTTTCTTCTCTATACCTTTTGCCATGGCAGCAAGGGTAAAGTTTTCGAACCCCCGTGAAATCAATTTTGCAGGCGGCCATTCATGCCCTCCTTCAAAAACCAAAAGTTGATTCGGAAATTTAAGTTTATCCAATATTTTCTCAAGGGAAAGCATATCTGGATAGTTATAATCTTCATTACCGACAATGCCTATAAAATGGAATGTATTTCTCGTGGTCAATATATCGATATTGGGTACTGCCGCACCAAGCGAAATAACCCCGGATATATCTTTAATAAATGTAGGTACTAAAGAAGAAAAACGTGCACCACTGTCGAATCCGCCTACATAGACCCTATTATTTTGTATTGGAAACATTGAAAAAACGGTGTTGAACATACGACTACTTGCCAAGATGTTTTCGGAAATGGCCAAACTATCGTTAACATTATTGGAACTTGCCAATATATAGCCATTTTTTTCAGCCGCCGCCATGAACATACCGACTACCTGTTTGCCACGTCCTTTCATATCAAACACAAAGGTTACTGGCCATGTTTTTGAACTGTCGAAGTTTGATGGCAAATAAAGTGAAAAGGTTTCGGGTATAGAATCTAGTACTTTAACGCTGTCGACAACTATGCCCTTTTTTAGCACAATCTGTTGCGAATACGTAGAAAAACAAGCCACCAGGGCAAGTGCGAATAAGGTTTGTCTCATACAATTTCGTTCATCAAAAATCTAGCCAAAAACATACTAAACAATGCGCTTTTACTTTTAGTATTCAATTTATTACTTTTTATTCCCAAATTGCACCTACTTCGATACCTTCTGAATAGGCCACTGTTATATCATTTTATCTAAAAGCTTCTTTATTGCTGAATTCGAGGCAAACACGACCTCCCCATAATCTTCTGGCCGTACATAGGGCCCCACCAACAATTCAATGGAATGTGAATCAAAAGTAATGATGCCGATTTCAATTTGAGGTTCGGCAATATTTTAAAAACATCTTTTAATGCCTCTTTTATAATTGTTTGAACCTTATGAAAACTCTCGGCATAGGGCATGGTCACTTTAGACTCAAGCCGGATCATTTCTTTTTCGGAATAGTTGGTCACTACGGTATCGGTGACCTTGGAATTGGGAATAATCAAAATCTTGTTTCCGGAGGTCAACACAGCTTTACTAAAAATACTTATTTCCTCAACCCTACTGAACTTGTCATCTAACTGAAACCAATCCCCTATCTTATAAGGTTTTAGTGCAAGAATCAAAATACCGGAGGTGAAATTGCCCAAACTGCCTTGCAAGGCCATTCCATTAGCAAAACCTACTGCCGCCAAAATTGCGACCGGACCTGTTAGATCTGCACCCAGCACCGATGCGATGACAAAAAGTACCGCACCTTTTAAAACAATACCTAGCGTAGACGAAATACATGGGCGTAGGGATTCAGAAAAACCTGTTCTTTGAAGCACGGCCCCAATGACCACTACCAGTTTTTTAACAATTTTAAACCCGACCCATAAAATTAGTCCGGCAGCAATGACCCTAGGCAAATAGAAGATTGCCCCATCTATTGCTATTTGAATATAATCATTCCATTTTTCCCAGTCCATACTCTAAAATAAACGATTATATCGCTCACCTACAAATAATTAAATTCAAATATTATGTTTGGAAGCCCGACTTGATCGGTGCGTTCTTGATCACATTGGAAAGAATAATATGGGTTCGTGTCTCACCATATTGAATAAGTTTATCAATAAATTTCTCTAAATGAAATTGGTCTTTTAATACTACTTCCATCACAATGTTCTCATTTCCAGTAATTCGGTAGCAGTTAATAACTTCGTCCAAGGTGGTGACCATCTCTAAAAAGGGCTTCAACTTTCCCATAAAGGCACGTAAGGTAATTATCGCCTTTAATTGGTGCCCGGTCAAGGCATGTGAAACCATCGCCTTATAGCCCAGAAGAATACCTTGGTCTTCCATTTTTTTTACACGTTCGGCCACTGCCGGTGGGGTTAGCCCTATTTTTCTTCCGATATTTGCGAATGATTCACGCGCATTTGCTTGAAGACATTCCAAGATTCTCCAGTTTAAATCATCTATCCTAGTATTCAATAGTTTAAATTAAATATTATTATTATTCTAAAGTAAATATACTCTTTTACTAACGAAACTAAAGACAAAAAATTATAAACCTGCGTAACTTTATATTAAATAATTGCGCGAAAAGAATATGCCCCACCACAATCTAAGTTCGGTGCCCATTTACAGAAAAGCCCTTGAGCTTTGCTCAACCAGCAGGGCTATCGCCTCTTACGTAACGTTTAATAAAGACTTACTAAAATTATATACCTCGCAAGGGTTTCGCGACATCATCGCAGATGCTTTGCTTACCGACGCTATTTTGATTCCGCAACAAATTGCCCATGCCGAATACTCGACTTCGCGTAAAGAACGGTTGAAAAGTGCAGTTTTTATCAATATCATGATTCGTAATATCAATTCGTACTGTAGAGGACTTGAACATGACGGGGTTCGTGAAAAAGAATACCTGAATTTGCTAAAAAAGGAAGTTAGAAGTTTTAGAAAATCGTTCAAAGAATGGCGCCAGTCGATCATTAACGGAAGCGATGACAGCTACGGATCGGTTGACCCCTCTACAAATTAAGTGCCTTACGCCTTGACTTAGATCAACAGACCTATACTACCTGCATAAACAAATCGTATTTTTAAATTGATATACACAATGTCTCGGCTACCTTCTGCAGAAACCAGCTGTGCACTTTACCAGTTATTTCGTGTTGGTCAGTGCGCAGCTTGATTACATATTTCTTCTGTACTGGCCGCCTACTTCGAACAAGGCCTTGGTGATCTGTCCTAGTGAACATACTTTGGTAGCTTCCATAAGTTTTTCAAAAATATTGCCACTTTTAATAGCGGTCTCTTTTAAGTCTTTTAGTTGTTGTTCGGCAATAACTTCATTACCCTGATGCAGATTTTGTAAGGTCATGATCTGGGCTTTTTTCTCCTCTTCCGTTGCCCGAATAACTTCGGCAGGTAGAATGGTCGGTGATCCTTTTTTACTTAAAAAGGTATTTACCCCAATGATCGGAAATTCGCCAGTGTGCTTCAAGGTTTCATAGTACAAGCTTTCTTCTTGAATTTTGGAACGTTGGTACATGGTTTCCATGGCACCCAGAACTCCCCCACGATCGGTAAGTCTATCGAATTCCATCATCACCGCTTCTTCTACTAGATCTGTGAGTTCTTCAATAATAAAAGACCCTTGCAGCGGATTTTCATTTTTAGTCAAGCCCAATTCTTTATTGATAATCAATTGAACGGCCATTGCACGTCGTACCGATCCTTCGGTCGGCGTCGTAATTGCCTCGTCATAGGCATTAGTATGCAATGAATTACAATTATCGTAAACGGCATAAAGGGCCTGAAGTGTCGTTCTAATATCGTTAAAATCGATCTCTTGGGCGTGCAAACTTCGGCCCGAAGTCTGAATATGGTATTTTAACATTTGGGCCCTGGCTTCCGCACCATATTTTTGCCGCATGGCCTTCGCCCATATTTTTCGGGCCACCCGCCCGATAACGGCATACTCGGGATCAATTCCATTAGAAAAGAAGAATGACAGGTTCGGGCCAAATTTATTGATATCCATTCCCCTACTCAAATAATACTCCACATAAGTAAACCCGTTTGCCAAGGTAAAAGCCAATTGAGTGATGGGGTTTGCCCCCGCCTCGGCAATATGGTATCCAGAAATAGAGACTGAATAAAAATTACGAATGTTGTGCTCTATGAAATATTCTTGCACATCGCCCATAAGCCGCAAAGCAAATTCAGTGGAAAAAATACAGGTGTTTTGGGCCTGATCTTCTTTCAAAATATCAGCCTGAACTGTGCCACGTACCTGTGCAACCGTTTTTTTCTTTATCTCTTCATATACTTCCTTAGGCAAGACCTCATCGCCAGAAACGCCTAAAAGCATTAAGCCCAACCCATTATTGCCTTCTGGTAAGTTTCCATAATATACAGGCCTGGTAATGCCTTTCTTTTTGAAAATGGTCTCAATTTTTTTATCGATTTCTTTTTCAAGGCCATTTTTAACGATATACTTTTCACAACTTTGGTCAATTGCAGCATTCATAAAAAACCCTAGAAGCATTGGGGCAGGCCCATTGATCGTTAAACTTACCGAAGTCAACGGATTGCAAAGGTCAAATCCGGAATAGAGTTTTTTGGCATCGTCTAAGCAACAGACGGACACCCCGGCATTACCAATTTTGCCATAAATATCAGGACGAATATTAGGGTCGTTGCCATATAAGGTCACCGAATCGAATGCTGTTGACAATCGCTTTGAAGACATATTCATACTAACATAATGAAACCTTCTATTTGTGCGTTCAGGTCCACCTTCGCCTGCGAACATTCGAGTGGGATCCTCTTCTTTTCTTTTAAAAGGATAAAGGCCAGAAGTATACGGAAATTCGCCTGGCACATTCTCTTGGAGACACCATTGCAAGATATCGCCCCATGCCATAAACTTGGGTAAAGCTATTTTCGGAATCTTTAGATGGGACAATGATTCGGTATGCGTTTCCATTTTAATTTCCTTTCCTCGTACCTTAAAAACAAACTCGGCATCCTTATAGGTTTGCACCTTCTTTTCCCAACTTAAGATCTTTTCCCAATTTTCGAAATCAAGTGTTCGCCAAACCCGGTCAAATTCTTTTATCAATAGGTCTTTGAACGCCTTATTCGCTTCTACCTTAGCCTCCCCCGAAACCTTTACTCCTTTGGCGATTAATTTAGGCCTAATATGTGTTACACTTTCTATGGTTTTAAATATGGCGTACAACCTTTGGGCAATTTCGGCCTGAGCACGAACCTTGTTATCATACGCCCGATTATTTTCAACTATTTCAGAAAGATATCGCGTTCTTGAAGGTGGAATAATAAATTGTTTTTCGGAAGAAGCCGGTTCTTTGGTAAATTGAGTCGGAAAGGCGAGTCCTGTTTTTACGCCAAGCAACGTAATAAGTGCATAGTACAATCGGTTCATTCCCGGATCATTGAACTGAGCGGCTATCGTACCAAAAACCGGAAGCTTTTCTTCTTCGGTTTCCCATAGATTATGATTGCGTACAAACTGTTTTTTTACATCCCTTAACGCGTCAAGCGCACCTCGTTTGTCGAATTTATTGATCGCGACTACATCGGCAAAATCGAGCATATCAATCTTTTCCAATTGGGTCGCAGCCCCGAATTCAGGGGTCATAACATATAGTGACACCTCACTGTGTTCAATAATTTCAGTATCCGATTGGCCAATGCCCGATGTTTCTAAAATAATGAGATCGAACTCCGCTCGCTTTAAAACTTCGATAGCTTCTTTTATATGTTTCGACAAGGCCAGATTCGATTGTCTTGTAGCCAATGAACGCATATACACCCGTTCATTTTGTATGGCGTTCATTCTAATACGATCACCTAATAAGGCGCCTCCCGTTTTTCTTTTTGAGGGATCTACCGAAATGAGTCCTATGGTTTTTTCTGGAAAGTCTACCAAAAAACGTCGTACAAACTCGTCGACCAAACTTGATTTACCTGCCCCGCCGGTTCCTGTAATACCGATTACCGGTACCTTTTTATTGGGTTTTGGTAAGGAACCAAACGCTTTTTGATACGCTTCGTGGCTATTCTCGGCCATTGATATCAAGCGAGCTATTGTATTGTTGTTTTTAGCTTTTAATAAAACTGCCAATTCATGACCATGCATAAAATCTAATGGCGGTAAATTAAAGTCACTCTCCGCTACCAAATCATTGATCATACCCTGCAGTCCCATTTTTCGTCCATCATCAGGAGAATAGATTCTTGAAATGCCATATTCTAATAATGCCTTTATTTCTTTAGGCAAGATTACGCCACCACCTCCTCCAAAAATTTTAATATGTCCGGCACCTCTTTCTTGAAGTAGATCAAACATATATCTGAAATATTCGTTATGCCCTCCTTGGTACGAGGTTATGGCAATGGCATTTGCATCTTCCTGAATGGCGCATTCTACAACATCTAGTACACTGCGATCGTGCCCTAAATGTATCACTTCAACCCCAGTGGCTTGAATGATACGTCTCATTATATTGATGGCCGCATCATGACCGTCGAACAATGAAGCCGCGGAAACGATTCTAATCTTATTTTTGGGAATGTACGGTTGTGATTGTTTCATTACTAACAAAAGACCTTTTAGGTGCTTGCAATTTACGGAAATCGCAATGAACTATCGATTACCGTTCAGATTTTACAAAAATTTTGTGGAATTTGATACCCCCATAAGAATTAGGTTAATTTTGATTTTTAGAAATCGAATACAATGAAAGCGACCATTTTGATTCACTGTCCCGATCAATCGGGCATCATTAGTGCTGTTACCGGTTTTATTCACGTAAAAGGGGGAAATATTGTTTATCTCGACCAACATGTAGACAAAGAGGCAAATGTTTTCTTCATGCGCTTGGAAAGCGATTTTAAAACAAACCTATCCGATATTAATCACTTCGAAACGGAGTTCGATCAAATGCTGGGCAAGCCCTATGAAATGCAATGGAGTCTTCATTTAGATACGACCCGACCTAATATGGCGATCTTTGTTTCAAAATACAATCATGCGCTTTACGATCTTTTGAGTCGATTTAAATCGGGTGAGTTGGCCGTTGAGATTCCTTTTATCATCAGTAATCATGGTGACCTAGAATATGTTGCCGAACAGTTCAATATACCGTTCTACCATATTCCCATGAGTAGCTCCAACAAAAACGAGGCAGAACAAGAACAGTTAAAACTTTTGAGAACGTTTAAAATCGACTTCATTGTGCTTGCCAGATACATGCAAATTGTGACTTCTCGTTTGATCGATGTCTATCCCAGCAAGATCATCAACATTCACCATTCATTTTTGCCAGCCTTCGCCGGTGCTAAACCCTATCACGCAGCGTTTAAAAGGGGCGTGAAGATTATTGGATCAACAAGTCACTACGTTACAGAAGAGCTTGACGCCGGGCCAATTATTGAACAAGATGTAGCAACGGTTTCACATTCGCAATCCATCAACGATTTTATCGCCAAGGGCCGTGACCTGGAAAAAATTGTACTCTCACGTGCGGTCAAATTACATGTGCAACGTAAAACGATGGTCTACAACAATAAAACAGTGATTTTCTCGTAGTCTAGTTATGTCATCGTGCAACATTAAAACTAAATACTATGAGGAAGCATTTTTTACTATTTATTTTTGCGTTTCAGCTGATTTCTTGCGGAGAATTACAGCAAGTGGTCAACCAATTGCCCCAAGGCTCTAATGGCCTTAGCAATTTAGAAATAGGCAATGGTCTACGGGAAGCACTTGATATCGGAATCGACAAACAAGTTAGCAAATTAACCAAGCCCGATGGTTTTTTCAAAAACGAGCTTGTAAAAATACTTTTGCCCGAAGAGCTGCGAAAGGTTGATAAAACATTGCGCGACATAGGCCTTGGAAATTTGGCCGATGAAGGCTTGAAAGTATTGAACCGTGCCGCCGAGGATGCCGTGGGTGAGGCCACACCTGTTTTTATTGACGCTGTTAAGGGCATCACTTTTACCGATGCCAGAAACATACTCTTGGGCAGTGATGACGCTGCTACGCAATACCTCACCAATAGCACCCAAACCGCATTATATAAAAAGTTCAGTCCGGTTATTCAGAATTCTTTTCAAAAAGTAGGGGCCGATAAAATATGGGGCAACCTCATTACCAAATACAATAGCATACCACTCACTGAAAAGGTAAACCCCGACCTAACGGATTATGTTACCCAAGAAGCATTAAAAGGTGTTTACACGATGATCGCAATCGAAGAAAAAGAAATACGCACAAAGGTTTCCGCTAGATCCACAGACCTTTTGCGCAAGGTTTTTGGACTACAAGATTAATTCTTAAAAAATCTCATTTTCACTATACTAAAGACCTTTCTTTTTCGTTAAAAAAGTATAGTGATTATTTAACGCTTCAACAACCTTGTTTCAAGCACTTTTATCTTGAAAATTAAAAGATTTTTAAAACTGAATTATTTGAGTTAGTAATTTTTTGAGTTAGTTAGTTAAAACCGGTGGGAGCACCGGTTTTTTTGTGTATAACACCCCTGAAATGATTATTCGAATTATTTCAATGTTAGCAACCACTAAACAGGCACCACAGCATTATTAGCTAATGCATTATAATTTACAGACAAAGCTCAGCACGTACAGTTCTCAATTAATAAAATTGAATTGTAATCAAGTTATAAACTACTTCTGGGAAAGATACCCAATGACCATATCATTGAATAGTTTAGGCTGCTCTACGTTTACCACATGGCCGCAGTGTTCGATCAATAATAAACTCGCCGTAGTACTTTTCTTGACCAGTTTTTTCACTGATGGCAGAAAAAGGTAATCTTCACCTCCCATTACGTAAAGTGTTGGAATTTTAATTTCGGCAGACCTAAAAAAGCGAAGTAACGGACTAATTTGCGACCCTAATTTATACCATCGTATAAATTCTTTTTGGTATAGTTTTCTGGCCTCACGCACAAAAAGTAATCTCGATTCTTTGTGATTACTATCGGGCATTATTGCAAAGGTAAAAAGTCGGTAAAGCCATATATAGGGCACCAACGATTTGAACATATTGCCAAAAAGCATAAGTGCACGGAATCGTAGATCCAATCGAATAATGGCACCTCCCATTACAAGACTCTCCACTCTTTGCGGATATTTATCGGCCAAATTGCGAATAAGAACAGTACCTAACGAAATACCCACAAAGTGAGATCTTTCAATTTTTAGCACATTTATAACCTCTACAATATCATTGGTAATCTTATCAAAATCGTACTTATCATCGAAGGTATCTATAAGGCTTGGTTTCGACTCTCCATGGCCTCGAAGGTCTAACAACAGTATGTTGAAATGATTTCTGAATTCGCGAACCTGCTTGTACCAAATAGAGGAACTCCCTCCGGCACCGTGTACGAAAGTGACCCAAGTATCTGAATTGGAATGTAAATGTGTTGTATAATTTAGCAAAGTGTTCTCGTTTACTTACCTAAATTCTTAAGGCTTGCAATGTATTAAAACTTTCAACAAGTGATGCATTTCAACGGATATATTTAACAAATAAAGTAAGGGTTAGGTAAATAAAATATTCGCCAATTGTTAATAAATCATTAAAAGAACCGATTTCTTGACAAATTCAACGAAAGTGCACATCCAAATGCACTTTTCGCCCGTATATTTACAAAAACCATTAACAAGTAATAAAGCTATGGAAAATCAATATTGCAAGGTAGGAACAGTTACCCCAATAGCCGCGAACAGAAATGCCATTCACCTTTTAGAGTATCAATATCAAAACTTTTTGGACAAGGCCAGTAACTTGGAATATACCGATACCAAATTAATCGAGTTTTTTGAGAACAAAGCTCAAAAAATCAAGAAGATATTGGAAAATATGATGGGTTAATCGGTTAACCGATTTAATTCAATTTCCATTTGGTTTTGAAGCTGATGCGCCTCTTGGGCCGCAGCCTCGGCAAAATTGTTTCCGTTTGATGCATAGATAATCCCACGGGATGAATTGACCAATAGTCCTACATTTTCAGTTAACCCATATTTACAAACTTCTTCAAGATTCCCTCCTTGGGCCCCTATACCAGGCACCAATAAAAAACTGTGAGGTACAATCTTGCGAATTTCCTGCAAATAAACTGCCTTGGTCGCTCCGACCACATACATTAAATTTTGGGCGTTCGCATAACTTTTTGAAGTCCCCAACACTGTTTTGTACAGTTCGTTACCCTCCATTTTTCGCGTCTGAAAATCAAATGCCCCTTCATTGGAAGTCAATGCCAATAGTATGGTATGTTTGTTTTTAAAGGCCAAAAAAGGTTCTACCGAATCTTTGCCCATGTAAGGTGCAATGGTAACGGCATCAAATGCAAGATTCTCAAAAAATGCCTTGGCATACCGTGTAGAAGTATTTCCAATATCTCCTCGTTTTGCATCGGCTATAGTAAATTGTTCAGGGTAATTCTCATTTAGATAGCGAATTGTTTTTTCCAATGATTTCCATCCTTCTATCCCGTAGGCCTCATAAAAGGCCGTGTTCGGCTTGTAGGCAACGCAATATTGATGCGTGGCGTCGATAATGGCCTTATTGAACGCAAAAATAGGGTCTTCTTCTTGCAAAAGATGTGAAGGGATTTTATCCAAATCCGTATCCAATCCGATACATAAAAATGACTTCTTCTTATAAATCTGCTTGATTAAGTTTTCGGTGGTCATAAAACTTATGTTCGCCTCGAGCGCAGTCGAGCGGTATTTCATGATTACTAATGTCCGTTAGTTCTCGACTGCGCTCGAACGGACAGTAAGGTGCACTAAAAAATTTCAGAAGCATCACGCAATTTCTCGGTGTTCTCAACGAGACTTAATTCATCAATAATGCGTTGAATATCACCGTCGATAATATTCTGTAGATCATAAAGCGTTAATCCGATCCTATGGTCGGTAACCCTCCCTTGCGGATAATTATAGGTGCGAATCTTGGCAGAACGGTCTCCACTGCTCACCTGCGAATTTCGCTTGGCGGCATCTTCTTCCTGCTTTTTTGCGAGCTCCATATCGTATAGCCTTGAGCGTAACACCCTAAACGCTTTTTCTTTGTTCTTGTGCTGTGATTTCTGATCTTGGCATTGTGCAACCAAGCCCGTAGGAAGGTGGGTCAAACGTACGGCCGAATAAGTAGTATTCACCGATTGTCCACCGGGGCCGGAAGAACAAAAGAAATCGATCCGTACATCTTTTGGATCGATCTGCACATCAAAATCTTCAGCTTCGGGCAGTACCATAACGGTTGCGGCACTTGTGTGCACCCTACCCTGGGTTTCGGTTTGTGGAACCCGTTGTACCCTATGTACTCCTGCCTCAAATTTTAGGGTACCGTAAACGTCCTCGCCATTTACTTCGAACTGTATTTCCTTAAAGCCACCACTGGTACCTTCACTAAGGTCGATTACATTGGTTTTCCAGCCCTTGGACTCGCAATATTTGGTGTACATTCTAAAAAGTTCGCCGGCAAAGATACTGGCTTCATCACCACCGGTTCCGGCCCTGATCTCAACCACAACGTCCTTTGCATCTTCGGGATCTTTAGGTACTAACATCATCTTAATTTCCTCGTCCAATTTGGGCAGTTGTGTTTTTGCCTCATCAAGCTGCATTTTTGCCATTTCAAGCATTTCGGCATCACTGCCACTCGAAATGATTTCTTCGGCTTCTTGCATATTATTGGTCAATTCAATGTACTGCTTTCGCTTATCCATTAAATTTTTAAGGTCTTTGTATTCCTTTGTCAATTGCACATAGCGCTTTTGGTCCGATATTACGTCGGGCTGTATAATAAGGTCAGAAACCTCATCAAAACGCTGTTTTACAATATTCAGTTTGTCTATCATCTTGCTACGTCACTTGGAGTGCGAATTTACGATAATTTTGTACATTTAAAGATATCTTCATTTTATAGATGCACACGCTGTATTACTAACTGATAGTTCGTATTTATTGAAAAGTTCAAAGCAATTATTAAGAACAAAAAACAACATTGTACAGTCATCATAACAGATCATTTACATAAGGATAACATGGAGGTCAGTAACAAACTCTATTTTCTTAAAAATGGTATTACCAAACAAATTAGTGATAGATCAGATCTAGTGAACGAAGGCTATCTCACTCACCCCTTAAAGGAATAGATAATCATAACATGAATTAATCAAACAAAATACCGTGACTCTTGTACATTTTGTTT
>JBATIN010000271.1:0-3564 GCA_049667765.1 Flavobacteriaceae bacterium | reverse complement strand
GAGTACGGCATTAAGCCGAACCCAACCCCCCAACCTTTTTTTAGAGTGAATGCCAACGACAAATAATCTAAATTGGTTATAGCGGTATTTTGTTGGTCGGTGAAACTCTTTAGTTGTAACATTTTATGGGAAACCCCTGCGGCATAGACCGTAATACCAAAGTCTTCACCTGCTTGAATCCCTAACTTACTTAAAGATGCAGGGTTTTTATGATTGATATGGATACTATCGGCGAATACACCGATACCACCCATCATCTGGTTTTCAACGGTACCAAGCGCACGCGTATCACCTACACCAAAATAAGAATACGGAGAAACGGAACCCTCTTGCGCATAAATGCCGAAAGAGATTGCGCACAGCATTGCAAATCCAATTTTTTTGATCATTTAAATCTTGTTGTATTCCAGCAATTGGTTAAGCCCCTCAAGGAGAAATTTGGAATGGGCAAAGATGGTATTTTTTAATCGTTTTGACAAAATTTGACTATCACCACCTGTTAAAATAACTGTTAAATCTATAAAGCGCGAACGATATTGACCGATAACTGCGTCAATTTCAGCTGAAATACCGTTCAAAACTCCACTATGAATGCATGTTTCGGTCGTATTCCCAATAAAGTCGATTAATTCTGCGGGCTTCAACAACGGAAGCTTAGACGTTTGATCATGTAACGCTTTATATCGCATGGTCAGCCCGGGTGAAATGGCCCCACCTAGATATTCGCCATAATCATTGACCATATCATAGGTTAAACAAGTGCCGGCATCGATTACCAAAACGTTCGCGTTCGGTTTATGGTAAAAAGCCGCGGTGGCCAAAGCTATTCTATCTACCCCTAAGGTTTGTGGGGTAGCATACGAATTTTTAAAAGGCGTTTTTGACCGGGAACTCAACACATACACCTTACAAAAGATCGTTAAGACATCGATTTCCTTTTTTCCTAACCTACCTACTGTAGACACAATGGCCCATACGATCTTCGGATATTCATTGAAGATAGCTTTCAGTTTTGTCACGAACCTATCATGATTCACCGATATATCGAAAACTAGTTGACCATTCTCGAAAATTGCAAACTTTACGCGCGTATTACCGGCATCTATAATCAAGTTCATTCTACAAAGATCAATAAATAAAAAAAACAAAAGCCTTTTTTATCGATTTTGTTTGTTTATCCTAAATTTGAAATTATATTTGCAGCCCTTTTAGCGTTACATTTTAGTACGCGAATTGGAAATGGTGCCTTAGCTCAGTTGGTAGAGCAATGGACTGAAAATCCATGTGTCCCTGGTTCGATTCCTGGAGGCACCACAAACAAAATCCTTGTATTTCAACAAGGATTTTTTTGTTTGGCTTTATTCGTGCACTATCGCTACATTATTTATAGCAAGAGCATTGACAGGTACTATATTGGGGAAACGCCTCGATAAGACCATAGGCTGGATCAGCACAATACCCCAAGTATAATTACGTTCTTTACGGGTTAAACCTTTTGAATATTACTCGTTTAGGCGCTTAAAAATCCGATTACTTTATTGCAGAAATCCGTTCATCAGCCATAACTTCCAGTTAACGATTTTTTTACAACACCGCCGATTTTCAAATGATCTTTGTCAAAAATAGTATCACATGAAAGTACTGATCCTAAGGTTCAAAAATAGGCTTGAAAAAGAAGATACCATTGCGGCCATAAGTTGCTTGATTATTGCCTTGACCATATTCTTCGTACAAAAAGTATTGAACCGCGAAATACCGTTGTAACTATCCTTCCTTATTAAGTCAATAGTTACTCTTTATGCTTTACCAAATACGCTTTACTTTGCTTAAAGTGAATTCTGTTAGTTCTAATGGAGTATTCGCGAAGTTATTAATAGTAAGGGCATTATAGTTTTCATTTGGAAAGAGTTGTGCCGTCATAACATACTGGCCCTTGTTTATAAAAACTTCAATGGAAGAATGATCCATTAAAATTCTAACCTCATAGGCACCATCGGGTAAGTTCGTAATTGGCATTTCTTGGTTATGTGTGCCAAAATCTTCTTGAAAATCGGTTTTACCCGATTTCGACCTATCCAACGAGAAAAAGCCTTTATTGCCATCCATACGAACGACCAGCTGTTCGTTTTTCGAATTTTTAAATGTCATCGAAAAATCTTTGGCAAGGGTCATAAATTTTATTTCTGACTGATTGAAATTATCGAAAGAAATGCCTTCTTTGCCTTTGCCTCCAATTAGCAGGTTTTTAGTTGCACTGGTTTCTATTATCGAATCCAAGTTTTTAATGGGATAATTTATCAGCTCATATGACCCGTCAATTTTTCGCAATGATAGTTTACGAGGTACGGTATTGGCGCTTCGCCAAGAATCGGTCGGCGTATCGCGCGCATAGGCCCAATTGCTCATCCAACCTATAAAAATGTGTTCCCCATTCGGCACATTGTTATAGGTTACCCCTGCATAATTATCTGTGCCCCAATCGATCCAACGATTATTTTGTTGATCAGAAGTAAAAGTAGTTCCATCAAAATCGCCGACAAAATACTGGGTACCACTACCCCCGTTTGGCGCTCCAGGATTAATGCTAATTAACAAGACCCATTTTTCTTCATTCGACCCTTCTACTTTTAATTTGAACAAATCGGGGCATTCCCAAACACCTCCATGGGCCCCTTGATCCTTACCAAACTCGCTAATTTTTTTCCATTCTTTCAAATTAGGCGAGCTATAGATCTGAAGATGGTCACCGGCAACCAATAGCATGTTCCATAACGCGGTTTCAGTGTTCCAAAAAACTTTGGGGTCACGAAAATCTTTTATCCCTTCGTTACCAATTACCGGGTTTCTTTCATACTTGGTCCAAGTTTCACCATTATCAAGGCTAAAGGCAATGCCCTGGGTCTGATAATCATTACGGCCTGCCTTTTCACCTTCCATATCATGATAAGTAAAAATCGCCACTAACGGTGGGTGCTCTGCACTACCCAAACCTGAGGTATTCTGGCTATCCAAAACGGCGCTTCCTGAAAAAATATACCCTAACTTATCAGGAAATAGTGCAATGGGCCTATGTTGCCAATGAATCAAATCTTCGCTAACGGCGTGTCCCCAATGCATTGGCCCCCAAACGATATCTTCAGGGTAATATTGATAAAAAAGATGATATATGCCATCGTGGTACACAAGGCCATTGGGATCGTTCATCCAATTTTCCTGCGGCGTAAAATGAAACTGCGGTCGATACGGTTCAGTGTAATATTCGGCGACTTGAATGTTAACATCATTTACAGGTTTAGTTTCCTTATTTTTACATGCCATGATAGCCAAAAGAATTAATGCCAATTTTAATTTGTTGAACTTCAATTTCATCTTACTGGGTTTAAAATCGTTATTTATGGTTGATTTTAAAAGTTCCAAAATACTATCTTTACTGCATTATCAAACAATTTCGATGCGATTTCTTTATACTTTCTTAATTTTCGTGCTGTTTTCATTTAATGGATTCGCCCAAACCAAATTAGACCGAACCCTAAGAAAATTCAACAAAGAAAGTGTGGCCTATAT
>JBATIN010000270.1:0-1884 GCA_049667765.1 Flavobacteriaceae bacterium | reverse complement strand
GTATGTGACCAAGGCCATTAAAGAGTTATTCAAGGTCAATGCTAATTCACAATTGCACCATCTTCTTGAGATTGGAATCCATCACGAAAAACAGCATCAAGAACTTTTGCTGACCGACATTAAATATATTTTAGGTAACAATCCGTTGCTTCCAGTGTATTCCGATGATTTTAAGGAGCACTCGGCCGAAGGGCATGTTCAAGAATGGGTTGCCATCGAAGAAGGCATTTACGAAATCGGTAATAACTCAGAAGACTTTTGTTATGACAATGAATTAGGTAGGCACAAGGTGTATCTGCATCCGTATGAGCTATCCAACAAATTGGTGACCAATAACGAATTTTTGGAATTTATGGATGCCGATGGCTATAAGAGATTCGACCTTTGGCATGCCGAAGGTTGGGATTGGGTCAACCAGAACAACATCATGTCGCCTTTATATTGGCACAAAATCGATGGGCAATGGTATCATTACACGTTAAGCGGACTACAAAAAGTAGCGCAAAAAGCTCCGGTTACGCATATCTCCTATTTTGAGGCTTTTGCCTTTGCCCAATGGAAAGGATGTCGCCTGCCGACGGAATTTGAATGGGAAGCGGCCCAAAATTATTTTTCCTGGGGCCAACGCTGGGAATGGACGGAAAGTGCCTACCTACCCTACCCAAATTATCAAAAAGCCGATGGTGCATTAGGCGAATACAACGGCAAATTTATGGTGAACCAAAAAGTATTACGGGGAGGCTCAATAGCTACACCTCTAAATCATACGAGACCGACCTATCGTAATTTTTTCCAAACAAATTTAAGATGGCAGTTTACCGGGTTACGGTTGGCCAGATAATTACAGAACAAAATTTATGCACAAACAGATAGCAACACTATTTGAAACCCAGTTCGAGAAAGACGTCTATAAAGGACTGACCGAATATCCGAAGCACTTGTCCTCTAAATATTTTTATGATGCCAAAGGCGATAAATTGTTTCAGGACATTATGCACATGCCCGAATATTATTTGACGGATTGTGAATTTGAAATACTGGATGAATACAAGCAAGAAATTACCGATCTGTTTACTATGGGAAGTCCGAAGTTCAATCTTATAGAATTGGGCGCCGGAGATGGCAAGAAGACCAAAATACTTTTAAAACATCTCTTGGAACAGCAGATCGATTTCACGTATCAGCCTATAGATATCAGCCAAAATGTTTTGGATGAGTTGGAAGCATCTTTACAAGAAGAACTTCCCGATGCAACTGTCAAGACTCAACAAGGAACCTATTTCGAAACACTGGAACGTATCAATACCAAAAACGGAACGAAAAAGATCATTCTTTTTTTGGGAAGTAATATCGGTAACCTACAACATCACCAAGCCATTGAATTTTTGAAAAGTGTTCAAGAATTAATGCAAGAAGAGGATCTTTTCTTCGTAGGCTTTGATCAGAAGAAAGATCCGAAGACGATATTGGATGCATACAATGACCAATCTGGAATCACTGAAGCATTTAATAAAAATGTGTTAACCCGGATCAATAAAGAAATGACAGCGGATTTCGACCTTGGCGAATTTCTGCATTGGGAAGTTTATGATCCCGAAACCGGCACTGCCAAGAGTTATTTGGTCTCTAAAAAAGAACAGTCCGTATACATAGAAAACTTACGCCTTAAAGTCGATTTCAAAGCTTGGGAGACGATTCATACCGAAATTTCGCAAAAGTATGATGACCGCACTGTGCAATGGCTCGCCCAAAAATCAGGTCTGAACATCGAAAATATATTTACCGATGAAAAGGGGTATTATAAGAATTATGTTTTTAGGAAGAGATCGTAGTACACAATGAACAGTGAACAAATAATTTTTTCTACACTCAACCACTTTTTTT
>JBATIN010000269.1:0-8067 GCA_049667765.1 Flavobacteriaceae bacterium | reverse complement strand
GCTCATAAGTGAAATAAGCCTTTCAGTTTTTCTCGTGGCCAAATCTAGTTCCATCAAATAGGCATTGCTACTAGAGCTACCCGAAATGAGAAGCTTTATTTTTTCGTTTTTTTCTATGACTTGAACTCCTTGCAAATGCCCACCTTCACGGTAGCTATTTAGGGTGTTGTTGAAAAAAAGGACTTCAGGCTCAGTACTAATCGAAGTAAAGGCTTCGGGTACATTTTTAACTTCCTGGCCAACACTTAAAGAAGGTAAAAATGCAAAAAACATCCATACGGGATAAACAAGAGCAAATTTTAGTTGACCCATTAAATTTGGTTCATTTATTATGAAATCGGGATTCTATTTTATTGATTCTATTTCTTCCTAAAATTTAAAAAGAAAGTAATTTCTAATACTTGTTCAAACGCTTTGTTGAAATATGAGATAGCCAAAAGGGTAATAAATCCGTTTAACTACATTGGTTTTGAATTTATCGCCTTGTTATGGTATAAAAAATAGACATTTAAACAATATTCAATGCATTTTTTAGTTTTTAAAAAACCAAATCAATGGTAAAGCCTTGAGATTTGTTTTCCTTTAAGTAACATGTATAAGGTTAATGGATTCAGGGTGGTCTACTTTCCAAAAAATACTTTTGAGAACGAAAAAGTAGGCAATGAATTGGATCAATTCAAAAAGGGCATTGTGGCTGAATGGCTAGGCAAAACTTCGCAAGGGTTTCTATAATGGTTCGAATCCATTCGATGCCTCAAAGATAAAAAAATAGCAATACGATTCTATTTTTATTCATCATAATGAAAAAAAGAATTCAAGTTGCTTTTTAAAAGTAGTGTTTACCCTACATATACAGACAAGTGCTATATATGTAGGGTATTTTTTAAACCAACATCGCAATCTTACCTCATGCGTTTAAAAAAGAAATAGGTTTTTATTTCGAGCTATTGAAAGTTCGTAAGATTTGAGGCCTACCCTTGTACCAAACTTTAGCGTAACATGTTTTTTATTTAATGTCAAAAAAGATGTGATTGTTTATTTAGCACTTATTTTTGCGCTATGGAATGGTACCACTATGTGTTGCTCATATTTGTTGGTCTTTTTGTGGCCTTTATCAATACCCTTGCCGGCGGAGGTTCTTTATTGACGCTTCCGATTCTGATCTTTATGGGCTTGCCGCCAAGTGTGGCGAACGGCACGAATAGAATTGCCGTTTTGGTTCAGGGCATTGCCAATGTCGCCGGCTATGGCAGCAAAGGCATGCAGGTTAGCTCCAAATTTATTTGGCAATTGTCGATTGCCGCGACCTTCGGAACAATTTTTGGCACCAGTCTGGCTATTTGGATCGACGAAGGCGTTTTTAATAAGATCCTAGCCTTGGTCATGGTACTTATGGTCATTCTCATGTTGTATAAGCCGAAGAAGGACTTTATTGGCCTTGGTGAAAGACTTGAGGGCAAGCACCGAAATTGGGGTATTTTCGCATTCTTTTTTATTGGCATCTATGGCGGGTTTATTCAAGCAGGTACCGGTATTCTTATGCTATTGGCATTGTCGTCGATTAATCATCTAACGTTGATGAAATCTAATGTGATTAAAGCCACTGTGGTGTTGATATATTCAATCGCGGCTCTGATGCTTTTTGGGCTAAATGGCAAACTTAACTGGGAAATAGGCTTGACCCTAGCTTCTGGTCAGGCCTTGGGAGGATGGCTTACCAGTCGATGGTCGGTGAACAAGGGCGATGGCATTGTTAAGGCAGTAATGATTATCATGGTTACGGCAATGGCCATTAAACTATGGTTTTTTAATTAATTATGATATTTTTGATGTGCAACAGTCATCTGTTATTTGTAGCTTAAATCGGCTACAACTCAAAGCAAGATACATTGAAACAAAAAGTTAGCATCGTTTTATGGATATAATAGAACAATTACAGTGGAGATATGCGGTGAAAAAGTTCGACCCTGAACGTATGTTGCCCAATGATAAAATCGAAGTACTAAAAGAAGCCTTTAATCTTACGGCAACTTCATATGGGTTGCAGCCCGTTAGCTTGCTTGTTATACAAAACAAGGTATTGCAAGAACAGCTAGTGCCTTGTTCGTTTGGGCAAGAGCAAGTCGCACATGCATCGCATGTTTTGGTCGTTTGTATTCAAAAAAAGGTTGACGAGGCGTATATCGCAAATTATTTTAACCAGGTTGGCAAGCTTCGGGGAACTAGCGACGCCATTTTAAAACCATTTAAGGAGGCGCTGATCGATAGTTTTGCTTCCAAAGAAGAAAATCAAATTAAACAATGGGCCACTAACCAAGCCTATTTGGCCATGGGCAATCTGTTGACCGTTTGTGCATTGGAAAAAATCGATTCATGCCCGATGGAAGGTTTTGAATCGGAAACCTATGATCAAATTTTAGCATTGGATAAAAGAGGACTAACATCGGTATTGGTTTTGCCGGTAGGCTATCGTGCAAAAGATGATATGTTCTCTGAATTCAAAAAAGTTAGAAAGAATATTGACGAAAGCGTCTTCGACATTTTATGAACTTACAACGATTAGATTCGATTTTTATGAATCCTCAATACTTGAAATCATAAACTTTAAACAAACCTATGCCAGGATTTGAATTATTTGGAGATGCCGAAAAAAAGCAAGTACAAGATGTACTTGATTCAGGCGTATTGATGCGTTATGGTTTTGACGGAATGCGCAACGGGCATTGGAAGGCCAGAGAACTAGAAAATGCCTTGACCAGAAGAATGGGAGTAGATCATGCACAATTGGTCAGTAGTGGCACCGCTGCTTTGACTGTAGCCTTGGCCAGTGCAGGTATTGGCGCCGGTGATGAGGTCATTATGCCTACATTTACTTTCGTAGCGAGTTTTGAGTCGATTATGGCACTTGGTGCAGTTCCGGTGTTGGTGGATATTGATGACACCTTGACCTTAGATCCTGTTGCTGTTGAAAAAGCCATTACCAACAAAACCAAAGTCATAATGCCCGTTCATATGTGTGGCTCAATGGCAGATTTAAAGGCATTGAAAAACATATGTAATGGGTATGGATTGTTGCTGTTGGAAGACGCTTGTCAAGCTATCGGGGGTACATTTGAAGGTAAGCCCTTGGGCAGCTATGGGGATTTAGGTTGCTATTCTTTCGACTATGTAAAAACGATTACCTGTGGCGAAGGTGGCGCTGTAATTACCAATAATGAACGGTATAAGATCAATGCGGACCATTATTCCGATCACGGTCACGATCATGTAGGAAAGGATAGGGGAGCGGAGACCCATCCATTTCTAGGATACAATCACCGAATTTCTGAACTTAATGCCGCGGTAGGTTTGGCCCAAATTGGAAGATTGGATGAATTTCTATCCATTCAAAAAAAGAACTATTCTATTTTAAGGGATGCCATTGAAGGTGTTGAGGGGCTTACCTTCAGAAGTGTTCCAAAAGGTGGGGTAGAGAGTTATGCCTTTTTAAGTTTTTTCCTTCCTGATGAAAAAATGGCTAAAAAAGCCCATCAAGCACTTGGGGAAGCTGGCGTAGACGGCTGTTTTTATTGGTATGACAACAATTGGCATTATTATCGCAAATGGGAACATTTGACCAAGCCCAAATCATTGGGTAAACTGCCGAACGAACTATTAAACGGACTTCAAGATTTTTCAAAAACTGATTTTTCTAAATCGGACCATTGGATAGGCCGTACTATTTCTTGTCTCATAAAATTAGGTTGGAGCGAAGAAGAGGTCCGGGAAAGAGCCCTAAAAATGTCAGTAACCTTAGGTAAGGTACTTCAATAGTTTACATAATCGACAATTTCCAATCCGTAACCCACAATACCTATACGTTTGGTCTGTTCGCCATTACTAAGCAATCTCATTTTGGTGATGTCAAGGTCATGTAGAATTTGTGCCCCGATACCAAAATCACGAGCATCCATTTCAATTTTAGGGGCTTTATGTATACCTTGTTTTTGCAGTATTTTTAATTCCGCCAAGCGGGATAAAAGGTTTAAAGACTCCGAATCTTGATTGATAAATACTATGGCTCCTTTACCTTCGGAATTTACAGCTGAAAACATATCTTCAAGCTTTTGATCAGGATTGTTGGTCAAGGTGCCCAGAATATCATTGTTCACCAAAGTAGAGTTGATCCGCGTAAGTACGGTTTCCGTTTTTTTCCAAGTTCCTTTTGTCAAGGCAATGTGTACATGATTGTTAGTGGTCTGTTTATAAGCCCGTAATCGATAGTTGCCGAATCTAGTGGTAATTTCAAAGTCTTCCTTTTTTTCTATCAAGCTATCATGTTCCATTCGATAGGCGATCAAATCTTCGATAGAAACAATTTTAAGGTCGAACTTATTTGCGACTTCTAAAAGTTCGGGTAATCGGGCCATTGACCCGTCTTCATTCATGATTTCTACGATAATTCCCGCGGGTTGCAATCCAGCTAATCTCGCAAAATCGATAGCAGCTTCTGTATGGCCCGTTCTGCGAAGCACTCCTCCTTCTTTTGCAACTAAGGGAAAAATATGTCCCGGCCGCATAAGATCATGTGATTTTGTGTCAGGGTGTGTCAAGGCATAAACGGTTTTTGCCCTGTCAGCCGCAGAAATGCCAGTAGTGACTCCATTTCCCCTTAAATCGACCGAAACGGTAAATGCTGTTTCAAGGGGGTCGGTATTGTTATGCACCATCATTTGGAGTCCGAGGTCTTTACAACGCCCTTCGGTCAATGGGGCACAAATGAGTCCGCGCCCATGTTTGGCCATAAAATTTACCGTTTCAGGAGTTGCCAGTTCAGCTGCGGCCAAAAAATCGCCTTCGTTTTCCCTGTTCTCATCATCAACAACAATGATTACCTTGCCTTGGCGAATTTCTTCAATGGCCTCTTCAATTGTATTTAAGTGCACTCTTTTTTCCATACTTTTTATGATGTGGTCGGCGCTTTTTCTTTATTTCTAAAAAACTCCCTAATGCGGTCTACGCCGTTACCGATGCTCATCAAGCCTTTATCCGCGGTAGCACGTCGAGTTAAAATAATGCCCAACGGAAGCATGATCATGGTAGGAAGCCAAGCACCAAATATAGGATGAATGTTATTCTCTACAGCATAATTCTTAGCGAACACGCCCACAAAGTAATACACCAAAAACAAAATAATGGCAATGACCATAGGCAGGCCGATACCCCCTTTACGAATAATAGCGCCTAATGGTGCACCTACAAAAAATAGAATCACACATGATAGGGCAAGGGCGAATTTTGCGTGCAGCGAGTATATATGTAGGTTATAGATTTTAAACCTTCGGTTGATTTCGTCCTTTTTGGCCTGTACGGAAGTTAAAATATTGGTTGTCGTATTCTTAGCGGAAGCCAAGACCATGATTCGCTGCCAATCTTTAAATAGTGAAAGCACATCGGTTACTTCTTCGGTCTTGCCGTTTTTTTGAATACTATCGTTAGGTAATGAATCTTTTGTTTTTGGAGGGGCAATTCGATTTTTTTCCTCTAACATTCTTTGGGTAAGCGTATCTTCCTCCAAAACCGGAATAAAGGCACCCATACGATTGTTTATGTTTTTGGAGAAAGCATTGACCACCCTAAGGTTGTCCGTTTTTAGTGAATCGATGTCTTTGCTCAACCTTGAGACATTTTTCATTTTATCGGTGCTGATATTTCGGTCCTCTTCTAGATCCATATCCATATCAGGAATCTCAATATTCATTCGATAAATTTCAAAATCAGCTTTTGCAAAGGGATTTTTTAACCTATCGGCACTTTTTTTTGCCTCTATTTCTTCGTAGTAATGCCCATCTCGTAAAACTAATTGAATCAGTTCTGAGCCTTCACTGCTGACGAGTTCTCCCGTTTTTGCTTTGATGACCGTATTATTGACCTTAAGATTGGTTTTTTGATGAATGGTCACATTTTTTAAAAACCTATCTTTCTCACCATATTTCTCATCTACTTTGATACTCATTCCTTCAAAATCACTAAAAACCCCTTCCTCAATGGCAGCAGCTGGTTTTACTTGGGCAATATTTCGCCTCATATTATAGATTTTCTGTTCTGAAACAGGAATGACACTATTTGCAAAATAGAAAGTAACACACCCTAAAATAAGCACAAAAATAATGATGCTCAACATGGCGCGCCGTAATGAGATTCCCGACGCTTTCATTGCCGCGAATTCGTAATTCTCGGCAAAGGTACCAAAGGTTAAAATAGAGGAAAGAATGACCGTAAGGGGCAAAACCTTTTCGGTAAGTTCTGGCATTTTATAGAAAAAGAACTTACCAATGACCAACATATCAAGGCCTTTTCCCGCAAGATCATCCATAAAAAGCCAAATGGCCTGAAATATGAAGATGAACATCAAGATTACAAAGGCACTGAAAAAATTGAATAAAAATCTCGATAAAATATATCGGTCAAGGAGTTTCAATGGTTGTCTAATTTCTTATGATGTAGTACCCTTCGTCTTTGTACTTTTTCTCATCAAAAGTAAATAAGGTTTTTGATAATGGTTGGTTCGTTTTAAAAGAATTAACAGTAATCGTGGTAACGGTACCGTTTTTACCAGTTTCTATCAATTTGTAGATATGTTTAGTTTCTGCATCGATGCCCAATAAAATGGATTGTACTTCTGCGTTGGAATCAATAGGCGTCAATTTTATGTATTGTATTTTTCGCCCTTGTACGGTTTGAAGAATATCCCATTCATATTTATGTCCTTGTTTGTAAAACGTAAGCATTTTGGATGGTGTGAGCGCGTTGTCATCTTCTGATTTATCCTCGATAGTAACTTCTTCGTTTTCAGGAACAATCGTATATACCTTTTGCCCATCGAACAATTGTTTTGCCCCGAAAAGATTACCTAGGTATTTGTCGCCTTGCATAGTAACGTCACCACGAGTCTCTTGGTTGATATCAGCTTCGGTGTTATGTAGTACCCATTTGAAGTCGACCACCATGTTGTCGTAGCTTTTAACTTTAGTATAGACTTCATCTAAAAGAGCCTTAGCCTTATCTGAATTTTGTGCATGCGATAAAAATGAAATGCAAATTGTCAGGGTAAATAGAAAAACGTTCTTCATTATTTTTAATTTGTTTCGTTGTTCAATAATTGGTCTAATGAAACCAGATCTGGCACCAAAACCTGTCTGGCTTTACTACCTTCAAAGGGGCCAACAATACCGGCCGCTTCAAGTTGGTCTACAATTCTGCCGGCACGGTTATAGCCCAATTTCAATTTTCGTTGTATTAGGGAAGCTGAACCTTGTTGAGCGGTAACGATTACCTCGGCCGCTTCCCTGAACATGGCATCCCTATCAGATATATCGTAATCAAGACTTGTGCCAGAGTCTTCACCAATGTACTCGGGTAGTTCATAAGCTTCTGGATATCCTCTTTGAGATCCAATATATTCAGTGATCTTCGCAACTTCGGGGGTGTCTACAAAAGCACATTGTAAGCGCGTAACATCATTACCTTGGGTAAATAACATATCTCCACGGCCAATTAATTGATCGGCACCTTGGGTGTCTAAAATGGTTCTAGAATCGATTTTCGAAGTTACCCTGAACGCGATTCGCGCAGGGAAGTTGGCTTTTATGATCCCCGTAATCACATTGACCGAAGGCCTTTGGGTCGCAATAATCAAATGTATACCGATCGCACGGGCCAGTTGGGCCAAACGCGCAATAGGCGTTTCGACCTCTTTGCCGGCGGTCATAATAAGATCGGCAAATTCATCGATGACCAAAACGATATAAGGTAAGAACTTATGGCCGTCGTTGGGGTTAAGTTTACGTGATTTAAACTTAACATTGTATTCTTTGATATTACGAACCATGGCCAATTTCAATAGCTCGTACCGATTGTCCATTTCTATACACAAGGAGTTCAAGGTGTGAATTACTTTTGTGTTGTCGGTTATGATGGCTTCGTCAACATCGGGCAATTTGGCCAAGAAATGGCGCTCAATTTTATTGTATAAGGTAAGTTCTACTTTTTTTGGGTCGACCAAAATAAACTTTACCTCGGCCGGAT
>JBATIN010000268.1:0-6925 GCA_049667765.1 Flavobacteriaceae bacterium | reverse complement strand
CGCCAAGTATTTTGATGCCAATGGATGGTTCTATTTTACTAAAGAAGTCTTTGATCTGTTTTATCCTAGTTACGGCGACACCTATCCCACCTATAATGGCGGGGTGGGCATGACTTATGAACAAGGGGGTAGCGGCCGTGCCGGCCTCGGCGTTATTACCGGCATAGGAGATACCTTGACCCTCAAAGACCGAATTGCCCATCACCACACCACAGGCCTTTCAACGGTAGAGGTAGCCACCAAAAATGCCGAACGATTGAACGAGGAGTTCAAGAAATTTTACCGCAATAAAAACTTTAAGTACAAAAGTTACGTTTTGAGCGGCAACCAAGACAAGCTGGAAGCCCTTACACGACTACTTGACCAACATGAGATCGAGTATGGAATGGCGAACGGAAACGCAGTAAAAGGCCTGGACTACAAGACCTTAAAAAATACCACCATGCGAAGTTCTGCCAATAGCTTGGTCGTATCTACGGACCAGACCAAGGGCACTTTGGTCACCGTACTATTCGAGCCCAATGCCAAATTAAGCGACTCGCTGACCTATGATATCACCGCCTGGTCTCTACCCTATGCCTACGGACTTAATGCCGTGGCCTCCGAAACACCCGTTAGTGCCACGAAAGGTAAAAAAGACGGAGCGACCATAGTAACGGTAGATGAAGATGCCTATTCCTATATTACTGATTGGAATAGTATGGACGATGCCCGCTTTCTGGCCGACTTGCTATATCACAAGATTAGGGTACGTTATGCCCTAAAACCCTTTAAAACGGCACAAGGAAATTTTGAACGCGGCAGTCTTATCATTACGAAGGCCGATAACAAGCATCACAAGGCGTATGCGGCCACCCTTACTGAGGCTGCAACAAAACACCACAAAACCTTGGTACGGACCAACACTGGCTTTGTGGATGGCGGCAAGGATTTTGGCTCTCGTTACGTTCAAATGATCGATGATGTAAAAGTGGCGGTATTGGCCGGCGAGCCGACATCGACCTTACAATTCGGTGAAATTTGGCATTTTTTCGAACAACAATTGCACTACCCTGTAACCATTCTGGATTCAGAGTACTGGTCTCGCGTAGACCTTTCGGAATATGATGTGCTCGTATTGCCCGATGGGTATGGTTACAATGGTTTTATTAAAGAAGACCAACTGCAGCAATTGAAAGAATGGGTAGCCGAAGGTGGAAAGCTGATCGCCATGGGCGGGGCCATTCAAGGTCTAGTTGGCGACAAAGGTTTTGACATCAAAGCAAGGAAAAAAGAGAAAGAAAAGGACAGTATCGCAATCGAAGTACAAAGTTATGACGCAGGGCAACGCGAAAGTATGAAAGAGTCCATTACTGGGGCCATTTTTAAGACCAAGGTTGACCCCACCCACCCCCTCGCCTATGGTTATGATGACACCTACTTCAGTTTAAAATTGGGGGAAGACGCTTACGAGTATCTTAAAGAAGGTACCGTGGTGTACCTTGAAAACGAGACCAAGCCAGTTGCCGGTTTTGCAGGTAGTGAAGTACAAAAGAAAATAGGAAAGACTATGATCTTTGGAGTTGAGGAACACGGCCGCGGCCAAGTCATCTATATGGTCGACAACCCTTTGTTCAGGGGGTTTTGGGAAAACGGAAAGCTCTTTTTTGCCAATGCTGTATTTATGGTGAATTGACCGCTTTAGGTTAACGACAGCAAATAGGTCGGCAAGTACTGAATCCATTGGCTTAGAGGTGTTTTCAAGGTCCTCCATCCCAATAAATATCGGAACTAAAGCTAATTAATATTTTTCTGGTTACATAAACAGTAAGCTTCCGCAGACACCGAACTGTTTAACTGTAGATAAACCTTAGCGTTCTACGTTCGTAGAAATCCCAAAACTTGGCACAAACATTTAAATACCTAACTTGTTATGTTATCTTAGCATCTATAAAAGCAGGTAGGCCCTATTGATTCCTCAAGGATCGGCAACACAATAAGATTAGAAAAAACAATGACTATGAATACTAAACTAACTGGGAAAAACGTCCTTATTACTGCTGGTGCCCAAGGCATTGGCGAATCGATTACCAAACATTTTATCGATAGCGGAGCTAATGTGTCTATCCATTATTTTTCCAGTGCGGATATTGCGAATGAGTTAATGGCCTACGCAACCGGTAAAGGACAAAAAGCAATCGCCATAAGCGGGGACTTGACCAAAGAAGTCGATGCGAATAATTTAATTGAAAAAACAGTTGATGCCCTTGGGAGTTTAGATATTTTGATCAATAATGCTGGTTCATTGGTCGCCCGCAAATTATTGAGTGAAATGGAGGCCGATTTTTGGCATAAGGTTATGGACATCAACCTCACCTCTATGATGTTCGTCACGCGGGCCGCTGCTCCTTATCTAGCAAAAAATGAGAACAGCAGTATTGTGAATTTGGCATCGCTGGCCGGACGAAAAGGAGGCCACCCCGGATCTTTGGTCTATTCTACAAGTAAAGGTGCCATCTTAACCTTTACACGGGCACTCTCGGCTGAATTAGGGCCAAAAGGCACAAGAGTAAATGCGGTAGCACCAGGACTTATTCTTGGAACCTCATTTCACAACACGCATACCACAAAAGAATCGGCGGATGCTACAACTGCCGGCATTCCAATTCAACGGGCTGGGAACGCAGATGATGTAGCGCGAGCTGTATTATACTTGGCCTCTGAATACGATGGCTTTATTACTGGTGCTACCCTAGACATTAACGGTGGGGTCTATAATATGTAGTGAATTATGCTTCGCACTTAAGTCAAACATCGAATTGGTTCCTTTGTTCCTGAAAATAAACATATGCTAAAAACCCCTGTAATTCACCCAAAAATCATGGAAGCACTGGCGCGGTCAGGGCATTTTGCACAAGTCGTTATTGCAGACGGCAATTTACCGGTCGGCGCCATGACAGGCCCTAACTCCACCACCGTACACCTAAATTTTCGTCCTGGGCTATTGGATGCACTTACTGTTCTTGAAGGTATTCTAGAGGTCTGTCCCGTTCAAGGTGCGATCGTTATGGAAAAACCTGTCGAAGCAAATGCCGAAATACATGAGCAGTATAAAAAGTTATTGGGAGACGTAACCTGGGACGAAATGGAGCGCTGGGCTTTCTACGACAAAATCAAAGATTCTGCCACCACACTGATCATTCAAACCGGGGAACAGCGTCGATTTGCCAATTTGATCTTAACAGTGGGTGTGGTAAAAATGGCAGAAGAAAAAAATTTTTAATAAGCCTTGGTTCATGTGTTGAAAGCCGTGCAGTATTTGAATGGAAGTAATAAAAATAGAGCCCTATCAACAAGTAGCTTTTATTAGGTAACCAAATGTTCTAAAAGTGCTCTCATATTGATGTTTTTTTATAAAAACACATAATATACTACTGGCGCTGTTTCTAAAAAACACTTACCTTTAATAAAACATGGGCAAAAGGATAAGTAAGCCCAAACCGCCTACGCTACTTAACCTTAATTCAGTGCTAAAAAATAAGAATTGATAGAAAATATTGAATCCTGGTTTACGGAATACCCGATCCTTGCAACAATACTTAAGTACTTGGTTTGGATCAGTTTGGTATTCTTAAGTATTAGTTGGATAAGAAGGTTCCTGAAAAAGCAACTTCCTAATAATTCACTAAGATACAAATCACAAAAAGCGATCGAAATCATTGGTTACCTGATAGCCATTTTTATCACCATTACATATTTCACCGGAAGTATTAAGGACTTTGGCCTTGCTATTGGGTTACTAACGGCAGGCATAACCATAACCTTGCAAGAATTAATACTGAGCATAGCCGGTTCATTTTATATCTTCTTTGTTCGTGTATATAAACCAGGCGACAGAATTGAAATAAACGGTATCAAAGGAGACGTCATTGATATTGACAGTATTTACACTACCATGATGGAAATTGGCCAATGGGTTTCAAGCGATAATTACAGTGGAAGAATTGTAAAGCTTAGCAATGCTTTCGTCTTTAAGGGCCCAGTGTATAATTATTCACAGGACTTTCCATTTGTTTGGGACGAATTCAACTTACCCATTCGCTACGGATCCGATACGGAATTGGCAAAAACGATTGTGATTTCCGTAGCCCAAGAAAACCTATCGCAGTATGTTAAGGAATCAATTACAGAATGGAAGGGGGTGGTCGACAAATACTATATTGAAGATGCTCAAGTTGATCCGACCCTAGCCATTACCATGACCGACAACTGGATCCAGTTCAACTTAAGATATATTGTTGATTACAAAAAAAGAAGATACACCAAACACTTGCTAAACGAAGAAATTGGAAAAAGAATTCAACAGACCAAAGGCAAAGTAGTTTTGGCCTCGGCAACCTTTGAAATTGTCAAAATTCCTACAGTAACTTTCAAAGATGAAAAAACATTAGAAAAATAACCATAAGAAGATGAATTTCTTATTTTGGTGCATTTGAAAAACGTACTTTCTTGAACGAGGTGATCTCAATGCCAATTATGGGCACCCTACTTTAACCCTTTCGGCTTTAAAATCTTTATATTAGAGTATCGCTTTTAACCCGTTTTTGGCAAAACCTATCTCATGATCTTTAAACTATTACTCTTTTTGGCCGCAATAAGCTTTTCTAAGGTATCGCAGTCCCAAAACGACCGTCCCAACATCATCTTCATTTTAACCGATGACCAAAGATGGGATGCCCTTGGCTATGCTGGAAACAACATCATACAGACCCCGAACATGGACCAACTTGCCAGTGACGGCACCTATTTTAAGAATGCTTTTGTTACTACACCTATCTGCGCTGCCAGCAGGGCCAGCATCATGACAGGTCGCTACGAACGAAAACACAAGTATACGTTTAGACAACCACCGCTTAAAAAAGAATTCGTTGACCAGAGCTATTTTTCATTGCTTAAAAAGGCAGGTTACTACTCGGGTTTTTTGGGCAAATTCGGGGTCAACTTTGAAAACCAGATGGATACACTTCTATTCGATGACTACCGGCCTGAACACCAGAACGACTACTTCAGATTGAATGCCGATGGCACAAAACATGAACACCTTACCAACAAAATTGCCGAAAATGCAATCGATTTTATAAAAAATGCTCCGAAAGACCGCCCATTCAGTCTATCCATAAGTTTTCATGCACCCCATGCCGTCGATAGTGCGCCCGACCAATATTTTTGGCCCTTAGAAGTAGATACCTTGTATCGAAACCTAACCATTCCCGATCCCATAATGAGCGATGACAAAGATTTTAAGGCCCTACCGGAAGCCGTACAAAAAGGCTTCAATCGTGCCCGATGGAATTGGCGGTATGACACTCCTGAAAAATATCAGAAAATGGTCAAAGGCTATTATCGAATGATCAGCGGCATCGACCTTGCCATTGGTAATATTCGAAAAGCGCTTACCAATCAAGGTCTGGAAAAGGATACGATTATCATCCTCATGGGCGACAACGGTTATTTTTTAGGGGAACGCCAATTGGCCGGCAAGTGGTTGATGTATGAACCATCCTTACGTGTTCCTTTAATCATTTATAATCCTGCTGAAAAAGCACATAATACCGTTTCGGATATGGTCTTGAATATTGACATTCCTTCTACCCTGCTCGACTTTGCCAAAATCAGCATACCGAGCGCTTATCAAGGAGAAAGTCTTATGGGGTATGCCAAGTCCGAAGCCACTTTGCCTAAAAAAAGAGAGCAAGTCTTATTCGAGCACCTTTGGGAATTTGAGCCCATTCCGGCCAGTGAGGGGGTTCGTACAGAAAAGTATAAATACTTCAGGTATAGAGACTATCCGCAGCGCGAAGAATTGTACGATCTTGAGAACGACCCGAATGAAGTACACAATCTGGCACAAGAAAAAGAATATAGGCACACCTTACAAGAGTTGCGTAAAAAATGTAATGATTTGATTCAAAAGGCTATGCATTAAAATAATTTCACCATAATTCTTCATACGTTATATTTTGGTAAAGTCATTCTTTAGAACGTATCTCAACACTTATCTAAAATTAGTATCTTACTGCAAATACCATTTTACATATAACGACCATGGGCAAATCAACTTCATACTTTACCTTTCTCCTTATAATTCTGGTTTTCTTCGGATGCAAAAAAAATGCCGAAAACAAGGCTCAAATTCAGGTTAAAGGCCTTACCGAATCCGTAGAAGTTGTGAGAGACTCATCGGGCATCAACCATATTTACGCCAAAAACCAACATGATCTTTTCTATGCACAAGGCTATACCGCTGCCAAAGACCGTCTCTTTCAATTCGAAATCTGGAGAAGGCAGGCTACGGGTACCGTTGCCGAAATATTAGGCGAACGAGAACTAAATCGTGACATTGGTACCCGCCTTTTTAAATTCCGTGGTGATATGACCACCGAAATGGAGCATTATCATGAAGACGGGGTAGAAATTTTGACTGCCTATACCAATGGTGTAAATGCCTATATCGACGAAGTTTTACAACGACCCGAACTGCTTCCTGAAACGTTCAAAGCCTTGGACATTCTTCCACAAAAATGGACTCCTGAAGTCATTATTTCAAGGCATCAAGGGTTACTGGGCAATATTACCGAAGAACTGGATTACGGTCGTGCTGTGGCAAAACTCGGCGCTGCAAAAGTAAAAGAATATGCGTGGTTCCATCCTAAAGAACCCAATATTGACTTAGACCCATCAATAAATGGTTCGCTACTTGACCATGACATCTTAGCACTATACAATGCCTATCGAGGCCCTATTGAATTCAGACCCGAAGACATTGTACCTGAGTACCGAAAGGCAAGCAGCGAAATTTCAATGACCAAAACCTCGACTTTTAAACAAAAACTTGAACAAGATCATAGCTATTTGGGTAGTAATAATTGGGTGACCTCCCCTGCCC
>JBATIN010000267.1:0-2778 GCA_049667765.1 Flavobacteriaceae bacterium | reverse complement strand
CCGAGTGGGACTGGAAAGCTACCACCAGTAGTGATGAGGCCATAGGCCATATTTTCGCTTATGGCGTCATGGCCGAATTGATGGATAACGATTTAAAGGAAAGGGCGATCACCTTGATCGACACGCTAATGAACCATGTAGTACGCAACGATCTCTACATGGTCGATTATGATGGAAAACCGACCACATGGGGCCGATGGAACCCTGAGTACGTAAATGCCCGGCCAAAAATGGTGGGGGATCGGAAAATTAATTCTTCCAACATTATTGCCATGTTGCAGACTGCCTATCATTTTACGGGCAAGGAAAAATATAAAGAGAAGGCCTTTGACCTAATGGTCAATCATGGCTATTTCGATAATTTAATGTGGCCCATGAAAGATGTAGCCCCTGCCCCTGAAGATGCGGATGATTGGAGTAAAATGCTATCTGAATCATGGAACCATTCCGATGATGAAATGTATTTTGTGGGCTATTGGGGACTCTACAATTACGCCTTCAACGACAGCTTAAAAACCAAATTCAAAGAAGCCATCATTGACCATTGGGAGATAGAACGTCCCGAAAAAGAAGGGGCATGGAATATCATGACCGCCCTCACCGGTACCCCGGAATTCGACCTCGACGAGGCGGTTTGGTATCTTAAAGAGCATCCTATGGATCTTATTACTTGGGATATTAAAAATAGCCATCGCAACGATATTGAATTAATTTCGCCTAATTTTAGGGAACAAACCACGACCGAGGTTTTACCTGCTGATGAACGGCCCGTACAGCGACATAACGGAAACATGTTCCGGTTGGATAAAATTGGCAACGATGGCGGTTCTGAGTATTCGGCTGGCGATATTTGGTTATTGCCGTATTGGATGGGCAGATACTTGGGCGTTATCAGTGAACCCATAAAAAACACGCCCGCGACCGAATGACCTTATTGCCATGTATATGTTCAACAATCGATGGGTGGAATAGCCCATTATTAGCTTTAATGATCAGTATGACGATACTTTCGAGTGGATGTACGCAGGAACAATTCAAGGAAGAAATTCAAATTACCCATGACTTCAACTATAACCATGACCTGGATAATAATGACAATTTCTCACCAGATGATCAATGGCTTGTGTATGACACCCGCATTGAAGAAGGCGCAATCAGCGCCAATGCTAAAATTGAAAAAGTAAATTTAAAAACGGGCGAAAAAGTGGTGCTTTATGAGCTGCCCCAAAACTCGGCATATGGCCCAGGGGTAGGTGCCGTAAGTTATAGTCCTACCGAAAACAAAGTAGTTTTTATTCACGGCCTTTTAAATTGTTCTGAAGACAAGCCTTACGAACAATGGCGAAGAACGGGGGTAATCATCGACGAATCAAAGCCAGGCGTACCCATTTTTATGGATGCAAGAGACCTAACTACGCCCTATACCCCGGGCGCCCTTCGCGGCGGTACGCATCGCCATGAATGGAGCGGTGACGGTACTTATATCGGCTTCACTTACAATGATGCGGTACTAAAAGCATTGGAAGATTCTACGGGTATCACCTCAAACTTGAGAACGATCGGGGTTTCAAAAAAAGGCAAAAAAGTGACCGTTGAGGCTACCGATCAAGGCGAGAATTTTTCTGGCGAATGGTTCAGTGTTTTGGTCGTATCGGTCGTGCCCGATCCCAAACCCGGTACCGATGAGATAAGTAGGGCGGCCGGCGATAGTTGGGTCGGCACCTTAGGCTATAAAAAAACCGATGACAGCCAGCAAATGGCAAGGGGGTTTATTGGCACGGTAAAAGATAAGGATGGAAATAATGTTGACGAAGTGTTTCTAGTCGACATCCCTTCAACCCTAATGACCCCGAATGGAACCGAACCCTTGGAGGGTACGGCCACCACTTTTCCCGCGCCTCCAAAAGGGGCCGCACAGCGAAGATTGACCCATACCGCAACTTCTAAATTTCCGGGCTGTGAAGGCATTGTACGCTCCTCATCCGATGGCGAACTCTTGGGGTATTTGGCCTTTGATACCCATGGGATAAAACAAGTATTTACGATTTCTCCGCTTGGCGGAAATGCGGTACAACAGACCTTTCACCCAACCAATGTTGAAAGCGGGGTACGCTGGCATCCAACGGAGCATCGTATATGTTATGTTTGGAACAAGGCCATCATCAGTAAAGAAATCGGGAAGGATGAGGTAACCGCCTTAACCGCATCATCAGAAAACCCACCACATAATTTGGTTTGGTCGCATGATGGAAATACTATCGCCTATAACAAAATGGTCACCAATGAAAAAGGTGAAACAGCAAAGCAAATTTTTATCATTGATTTGAAGTAGTTTTTCTTTTCCTGGATTACTTTCTCAACAGCCATACATCGGTCACTCGAGATTGTTTTCTCCAGTTCAAATGTTCTTCGTCCGGTTTATCGAAGGTGATTTTTAACTTCCCGTCCTTGATCAACTTTTTAGGAAGCGGGAATTCTTTAAACGTTTCAAATTCCTTCTCGTACTTCGTCGGCGTAAGGCGTTCGCCATTGGCGCGCAAAAGGGCTTCTCCATAACCGGATACCCGAATCAAATAATCGGCATTAGCATCTAGTTCATCATATTCCAAGGTAGGGGTAAATTGAAATAATTGGGTAGACAGTCGTTTTCTGCTCAGGCCGTCATTTTCCCATAAAAAGTCGATGGCATCATCGGTTTCGGAAGTGACATGCGCGGCGTCGGCACTTGAAATATTATCGTAAAAACTTCCATCCCCAGGGTACTCATAGGTGCTGACA
>JBATIN010000266.1:0-3384 GCA_049667765.1 Flavobacteriaceae bacterium | reverse complement strand
TTGTCATCGGAGTACACATAATAATTCAAGGCCGTATCCTTAAATATAGCATCTAAAACCGACGATACTTCGACATTTGAGTAGCTTCCAGAAACCAAAGTATCGCCTAGCCAGGCATCGGCATAAAAGAAGTGGAAACCAGTCTTTTCTTCAATTGCATTCAAGACATCTAGTATCGTAGCATTTTCAAAGCTTAATGAAATGCGTTGGTCGGTCTCTTGATTCCCTTCTGTTTGCGCAATGGAATACTGCAAGCAAAAAAATAAGCCAATAACCAGAGGGAGAATGGTGTAATTTTTCTTCATACGTTGTCCATATAAGTATTCAAAAGTATATTGGTTGGTTCCCAATCGCATATGGCCAACACAAACGAAATGCTACAATGTAATACTAATGAGCCCGTTACAACCTGTTGGCCTAAAGCATTAGGCGATTAAATCTAAGTAATTATAATTTAAATTGAAGTATAAGCGTTGGTGTTTTCACGGCTTTTATCTTATTTATAGCCAGAAGTGAACTTCAGCACCGATTTTGAAGTTTTTATGATTTCCTCTTTATTCATCATCATTTTTCGCAATTCGCCTTTGACATACATTTCTGCCTGATCATCGTAATGCGGACTAAGCGGGTTGCCCGATTGGCCCGTGGGGAGAATACTCATGCTATTTTCAATATCCGAAAAATCGATGACCCTGCGGGTCGATGGCCCACTACTTACTTTATATAGACCCGTACTGTCATAGGGAAAAGCCAAATTATTGATGACCTCACGAGAACCGGTAACCGGAAAGGGTCCTACGTTAAAAAAGGAACGTAAGGCTTCCATTTGTCCAATGGGGTGCCCATGTTCTAGGGTATGCACTTTGTCCCAGGTCCAAGAACTTGGGTCTGCCCCAAAGTCTTTTTCTAGGGAAACGATGGCTTGCTTAAAAGAAGCGTTTACAATATCGGCTTTGGTTTCGGTTATCTCCTTGGTCATAACATTGTTCCACCAAGGTGAACTAGCTTTCTCGGCCATAGGTGCGATAACGCGTTTGATCAAATGGGTCTCCAACAATTCGTTGAACATGGCCTCCCCCAACTCATCTTCAAAGGTATCCTTCAAAAAGTAATAGACCCATCGGTGAAAAACGGTAGCCTCAATACTGGTTAAAGGATAATCGCCTTGCCACGTTTTTAATTTTTCTAAAACACCCTTACTGTTTTCATTCAATTCGGCACCATCAATGAGTTTTTCTAAATGGGTAATGATAACAGGGTTTACTGGGGATGTCACATCGTTGATCATGTCGCTCACGGCTTCACGGTCCCAATCATTTTTAGGTTCCAACAATTGCACGATTCGTTTGGCCCTGTTCTCGGGAAGATAATACCCGGGGTATAGCATTCCTGCAATGGAATCGGGCTGATTATTGGCAGAATACACATAGTGATATGGAGGATTTATGGCTTGCGGATTTTCATTAAAATTCAAAAAACGCAAGGGTTTGTCTTCGGCCTTACTTCCCTCTAAAATAAATTTTGTGGAAACGCTATCTCCCATTTGATAGAGCTTTGCAGTGGCAAACCACGCAATATTACCCTTGGCATCGCCATACATGATATTCAGTCCCGGCGCATGAATATTGGGCAGGGCAGCTTTAAATTCGTCCAAATTATGGGCGTGGGCAATGCTGTAAAGGGCATCCATCACCTTATTCTCGTTTTTGGTATAGATCCAAGACATGCTAATGGGCCTTTCTCCAGTAATTTGATTTGCGATACCATTGAGTACAGGTCCGTTTTGGGTTTTCTTATACGTAAATGGCACGGCCTCGGCATCCTTTACTTTTATGGTTTTATGCAGTAAATCATAGGCTGCCCAGCCTGTTTCGGTCTTGTACTGCGTACTGTCCGCCACATTGGTTTCCTCATAATAAAAATCGATATCGTCGTTTTCGAACATGGTCATGCCATAGGCCAGTTGACGGTTATGGCCCAACAACGGATACGGTACACCGGCCAAGTGATATCCATATTTTTCGTAGTTCGGGGTGCTAATATGCGCCTCATACCAGACCGAAGGTTGTGCAAACCCGATATGCGGGTCGTTCGCGAAAATAACGCTGCCGTTCTTGGTTTTTTCAGGGGCAATCACCCAACTGTTACTGCCTTCGAATAGGGGCAATGAAATGCCTTTTAAAGCCTCGGAAACCATAGCTGTGACCGTATTCTTCAAGCTGTCTTTTGAAGTAGGTTTATAATTTTTAATCCAAGTGGTTTTGGGGTCTACGTTTATTTCAAGATCTTTTAAATATTCCGGTCCCAAGATGTTTTTGATATTGGTCAGCAAGGGGTCCGTTTTATGTGCCATCGCAAAACTAAAGGCCATGTAGCCCACCGAATTATATACGTCCAGCATGGTAAACGGTTCTTTTTCGATTCCGGTAAGTATAAATTCTATCGGCGTAGGGCCATCCTCAATAAATTGGTTTATTCCGTCAAGATACGCTTGTGAAAGTTGTACCATTTCGGTGTTGGCATCCAATTGTGAAACGGTCTTTTTAGAGGCCTCATCGATTCCCAATGAAAGAAAGAACTTGTCAGTGCCTACGAGGTCTTTTCCGAAAACCTCCGACAATCCTCCACGACCTACCCTTCTTAGAATTTCCATCTGCCAAAGACGGTCTTGTGCATGAACGTAGCCAAGGGTACGAAAGGCATCGGCCTCATTTTGCGCATAAATATGGGGAATACCGTAGGTGTCGAAATGAACGGCTACTTCTTCTGCAAGTTTTGGCAACATAACATCGCCATCGTATTCCGGAGTAAGGGAATACCTAACAACGGTGGCGGTAAGAGTGAATAAACCAATGATTGCCAAGAGTACCCATCCTACTATTTTAACCTTTTTCACTACCTTAAATTTTTAGGCAAAAGGTAACGTAATTTTAACCGATAAAAAAGTTAATACGGTATTGGAATTGTCTATTTCACGACAAGGGACTTATGTTTTGTTAGGCCCGCTTTCAACCATTCGCGATACATAGCTACACTTACTTGCTGTATTGAAGTATTCAAAAGTTCAAGTTGAGGTGATAAAAGCACATAATAAGGCTGCGAAGCGGTATTGAAGTTCAGGGTTTGAAAAGTACCCCATTTCTGACCTATGGTTTCGATGGATTTTACCCTACCCGAATCATACTTAAAGTTGAACTGTTCTTCTTCAGGAAGCGCCTTACGGTCATCTACATACAGAGAAATTAAAACATAGTCATTTTTCAGCATGGGATAAATACTGGGATCACTCCAAACATTTTCTTCCATCTTGCGGCAGTTTACACAGGCCCAACCGGTAAAGTCAAGTAATATTGGTTTGTTCACGGATTTTGCATAGGCCACCCC